>JAHFRX010000161.1 GCA_023266075.1 Legionellaceae bacterium
GGTGAAATTGCACATACGGTGTCAATGGTGAAACCGCAAGTGACCTTGATTAATAATGTTGCGCCAGCACATCTCGAAGGATTTGGATCATTTGAGGGCGTGGTGTGTGCGAAAGGGGAGATTCATCAAGGTTTAGATAAAGATGGCGTCGCGATTATCAATGCGGATGATCCAAGCGCACATGCTTGGGATGCCGCACTTTCTGGGAAAAAAACAGTCCGATTTTCTATCAAAGAACCTGAGATTATTCATGCGCGAGATATTGAGCTTCAGGGGGTTTTGGGGAGTCGATTTGTATTCGTAACGCCGGAAGGTGAGTTTCCGATACAATTGCGCGTTCCCGGGTTACATAATGTGAGCAATGCGGTTGCCGCAATGTCTTGTGTGCGTGCATTGGGTATTGCTTTGACGGAGGCCTGCGCGCTGCTCGGTGCGTTTTTCGGTATGCCAGGGCGTCTTGCTATCCGTAAAGGTAAATGTCGAGCGAATATTATCGATGATACCTACAATGCGAATTTAAAATCGGTTTTAGCGGCACTGGATGTTTTAGCTGAGCAAGAGGGTAAACGCATTTTAGTGTTAGGTGACTTAAGCGAGCTTGGTGTACATAGCAAAGCACATCACGAAGAAATTGGTCTAGCTGCAAAAGCGCGTGGGATTGATCAGTTACTGACGTGTGGACAATATAGCCTTGCAACGACGGAAGCATTTGGTGATGCGGCGTTGCATTATGATAGCCAGCATGCATTATTGACGGATTTGATGGGTCAGTTAGACGAACATACGACTGTTCTGATCAAGGGTTCACGTTCGAGTGCTATGGAGCGTATCGTGCGAGAATTAATTGAATAAATTTTACAGAGAAAAGAAATGCTTTATTGGATAACACAGCTATTACAAGGTCAATATCATGCGCTCCGCGTTTTTCAATATATTACGCTACGATCTATTCTAGCGGCTTTGACGGCGTTGATTGTCTGTCTTTTTTGTGGCCCCATGATGATTAAGTGGCTGGTGAAGATGCAAATTGGGCAGACCGTTCGAGATGATGGTCCGACATCGCATTTTAGTAAGAAAGGGACACCTACGATGGGCGGTGTGCTTATTTTATTGGGTATTGTTGTCAGTTGCTTATTGTGGGGTGATTTGACACAGCCTGATTTATGGTTGGTGTTAAGTGTGACGTTATGTTTCGGACTGATTGGTTGGATAGACGATTATCGTAAGCTTGTGCTTAAAAACAGCAAAGGTTTACCGGGGCGGTGGAAGTATTTTTGGCAATCTGTGGTGGCGTGTATCGCGGTATCTTATCTTTATTTACATGCAAATCTTCCGATTCACACGATATTAACCATTCCTTTTTTTAAAACGTGCTTAATTCAACTGGGTCCATGGTTTATGCTATTGGCTTATTTTGTCATTGTAGGCAGCAGTAATGCCGTAAATTTAACCGACGGATTGGATGGCTTAGCAATTCTGCCTACCGTGATGGTGGCTGGTGCTTTGGGCGTGTTTGCTTATGTATCCAGTAATGCGGTGTACGCACATTATTTGACGATGCCTTTTGTGCCTAGCACAGAAGAGTTAACGATTTTTTGTTCGGCCATGATGGGTGCTGGATTAGGTTTCTTATGGTACAACGCTTACCCTGCCCAAGTGTTTATGGGGGATGTTGGCTCTCTTTCTCTCGGTGCTGCTTTGGGACTCGTTGCGGTGATGGTTCGACAAGAGCTTGTCCTATTGATCATGGGTGGCTTGTTTGTATTGGAAACAGTGTCTGTCATTTTGCAGGTGGGCTATTTTAAACTGACGAAAGGTCGACGCTTATTTCGAATGGCACCGATACATCATCATTTTGAACTTAAAGGCTGGTCTGAACCAAAAGTGATCGTGCGTTTCTGGATTTTGACTGTTATTTTTGTGTTGTGTGGGCTCGCTACCTTAAAACTTCGTTAAGAGGCACTATGCAGAAAACACTCACATTGGTCGTGGGGCTTGGGAAAACAGGCTTATCGATTGCGCGTCATCTACAGAAGCAGGGTATTGCTTTTGCTCTATTTGACACACGAGAGCATCCTTTGGGTGCTCAGGAATTTTTAGACGAGTTTCCTCATGTCGCGTTATATTTGGCGAACTATCCTCGTGATTTATTGCAAGAAGTGCATACCATTTTGACAAGTCCTGGGGTTTCATATGAGTGTCCATTTTTTCAAGACGCGCGACGGTTAGATATCCCCATTTTAGGTGATATTGAGTGCTTTGCTCGCGTCGTGAGTGTGCCTGTGATTGCCATTACGGGAACGAATGGTAAATCAACCGTTACCAGTTTAGTTGGTGAGATGGCGAAGGCCGCGGGTAAAAAAGTTGCTGTTGCTGGAAATATTGGTACGCCTGTGCTTGAGCTATTGGATGATGATACGCATTATGACCTTTGGGTGCTTGAGTTATCTAGTTTTCAATTAGAATTAACAGAAAGCTTAACGCCGCTTGCCTCAACGATACTCAACCTTTCTCCTGATCATCTCGATAGACATTGTACGATGATGGCTTATTGGGAAGCAAAACAACGTGTTTATTTGAATACCGAACATTGTTTTTTTAATCGAGATGATGAACAAACACGCCCAGACACTTTTGTATTGAGTCTTAAGCAAAAGATACACAGTTATGGGCTAAATCCACCAGCGCATGATTTAGATTGGGGATTAAGCCAAGATGCGCGGGGTGCCTACTATATTGCGCAAGGTCACACCATGATTTTTCCAGTGGCTGAGTTAAAAATCAAGGGTCGACATAATTGGTTAAATGCAATTGCAGCGTGCGCGCTTGCTTCAACGGCCGGGCTGACAGTGAGTGCGATGGTGCAAGTATTGAGAACATTTTCAGGCCTCTCGCATCGTTGCCAGTGGATACGTGAGCTTGATGACGTGATATGGATCGATGATTCAAAGGGAACGAATATTGGAGCAACCATTTCTGCTATTTTAGGCATAGGAGCAGCCATGCAAGGTAAAATCGTGTTGATTGCTGGTGGACAAGGTAAAGGCGCCGATTTCACACTTCTTCAGGACGTTGTGAAATCATATGTACGTTCGATGATCTTGATTGGTCAAGATGCTGATAAATTGGCAGCATCAATTCAAGAAGTACCTCAGCACAAAGCATCCTCTTTGGAAGCTGCGGTAGCGCTTGCAAAAGCCGAAGCAAAACCCGGAGATGTGGTATTGCTTTCACCGGCCTGCGCGAGCCTTGATATGTTTCGTGATTATAATCATCGCGGCGAAGTCTTTACAAAAGTGGTGGAGGCGCTGTGAGGACGATGACTGAACGTATGATGCCAACACCCAATGCGTTGTATGATAAATGGTTAATTATCGCGGTCATTAGCCTTCTTTTAATGGGTCTGATGATGGTGGCCTCAAGCTCAGTCATGATTTCAACAAAATATTTCCATCAGCCTTTTCATTTTTTGATTCGCCAAGTGTGTTATTTATTGCTCGGTTTTTCTTTATCGATTGTTGTGATGCGTATTGATAGTAGTGTGTGGGAAAAGAACAGTGTGACGTTGCTGTTTGTTTGTTTGTTGATGCTCGTTCTCGTACTTGTTCCGGGAATTGGTCGTGTTGTGAATGGTAGTCGACGATGGCTTGCGCTAGGGCCGATTGGTATTCAGGTGTCTGAGCTTACAAAAATCACCATGATTGTGTACGTCGCGGGATATCTTGTTCGCGAAAGAGGACGAAAAACACACAGTGTGATTGGTTTTATCAAGCCGATGTT
>JAHFRX010000162.1 GCA_023266075.1 Legionellaceae bacterium
CGGGTGAAGGCATGAATATCACGCATCAACAAAAGAAAATGACTATCGAGCAATTGCGCGCATTTCGCGATCGGTTTAGCATTCCTATTTCAGATGATAACATCAGTGATATCCCGTTTCATCGTCCACCAGAAAACAGTCCTGAAATTCAATATCTTAAAAAACAACGTGAGGCGCTGGGCGGATATCTGCCTTCTCGAACGCACGCGTCACCCAAACTTAAAGTACCTCAATTAGATGTTTTTACACACATCACACATGGCTTGGGTGATCGCGAATTATCAACGACGATGGCGTTTGTACGTATTTTATCAACGCTTTTAAAAGATAAAGAGCTCAGCCGTTTTATTGTACCGATTATCCCGGATGAGTGCCGTACGTTTGGTATGGAGGGCTTATTTCGTCAAATTGCGATTTATTCGCCCGTTGGTCAGCTCTATACGCCCGTTGATCACGAGCAAGTGATGTATTATCGTGAGGCGCGAGAAGGTCAGATTCTAGAAGAAGGCCTAAATGAAGCGGGCGCCTTTTGTTCTTGGATGGCGGCGGGCACTTCTTATAGTACGAATCAATTGCCGATGATTCCTTTCTATATTTATTACTCGATGTTTGGTTTTCAACGCATTGGTGATTTAGCATGGGCTGCGGGAGACATGCAGGTGCGAGGATTTTTATTGGGCGGTACGGCAGGACGCACAACACTGGCAGGAGAAGGTCTGCAGCATCAAGATGGACACAGTCATATTCTTGCTTCAACGATCCCGAATTGTATTGCTTATGACCCGACATATGCATACGAGCTTGCCGTAATCATCCGCGAAGGGTTGCATCGGATGTATGAAAAACAAGAAAATGTGTTTTATTATATTACCGTGATGAATGAAAACTACACACATCCGGATCTACCTGAGGGTGCTGAAGAAGGTATCTTAAGAGGTATGTATTTACTTCAAAAAACAAAAAAACCTGTGAAGCAACACGTACAACTCTTAGGATCCGGGACAATTTTACGTGAAGTGTTAGAGGCTGCACGACTACTGAAAGATGACTTTTCTATCACTTCTGATGTATGGAGTGTGACAAGCTTCAATGAGTTAAGACGGGATGCATTGGCCGTGGAGCGTCATAATCGTATGCATCCTGATAAAAAACCATTACAAAGTTATGTGAGTGAACAGTTGAATGTACGCCAAGGTCCGGTTGTTGCAGCCACGGATTATATGCGCTTATATGCAGATCAAATTAGAAAAGAAGTGAAAGCACCGTTCATAACGTTGGGAACAGATGGTTATGGACGCAGTGATACAAGAGCAAAATTGCGTCATTTCTTTGAAGTCAATGCGAAATTTATTGTCATCGCGGCGATTGACGCTTTAGTGAAGACAGGTGATTGTAAGGCTGCCGTATTGAAAGAGGCGATAAAACGTTATGGCATTGATGCGAACAAAGTGGATCCTGCAACACATTAATGAGGAGAAAGCATGTCTTTAGAGCAAGAAATTAAAATCCCTGATATCGGTGGAGCTGAAAACGTTGATGTGATTGAGATTTTAGTGAAAGTCGGTGATAGGATTGAAAAAGACGCCTCATTGGTAACACTCGAATCAGACAAGGCGAGTATGGAGATTCCTTCTCCTATTGCCGGTATTGTGAAAGCATTACGTATTAAAGTGGGTGATAAAGTTTCTGAAGGTGATGTTCTCATGGTGGCCTCTCTTGAGGATAATGTACCTGTTGTAGAAAAAAAATCAGTCGAGCTTGAGTCGTCAGTAAAACCCGCCAAGTCAGAAGTGCAACCATCAGCAACAATTATCCCCCCAGCACCTCAAGACATCCCAGAAACATCTTCTCAAAATGATATTTTTGCAGGTCCTGCTGTTCGTCGTCTTGCGCATCAATTAGGTGTCAATTTAGCAGAAGTCAGTGGTAGTGGGCGTAAAGCGCGTATTAGTAAAACGGATGTCGAGGTGTACGTGAAACAATGCTTAGCCGAGCCGCGCTCAAGTGGCATAGCGGTGGCACCCATGAGCATGATTGATTTTAGCCAGTTTGGTGACATTGAGAAAAAACCACTGAATAAAATCAAGCGACTCACCGGTTTAAATCTTCATCGCTCTTGGGTTACTGTACCGCATGTCACACAGTTTGATGAGGCGGATATCACGGATTTAGAAGCATTTCGTGTACAAGAAAATCATGCGGCACAAGCCCATGGATATAAATTGACGATGCTTGCATTTGTTTGCAAAGTTGTGAGTAAAGCATTGCTGGTGTTTCCGTCGTTTAATGCCTCTTTAGATGAACGCGCTGAAAATTTGATTTACAAAAAATATGTACATATCGGAATTGCTGTTGAAACACCGAATGGCTTGGTCGTTCCTGTCATTCGACATGTGAATCAATTGTCAATCAGCGAAATTGCACGTGAAATGGGGCGACTCTCGCTGAAAGCGCGTGAGAAAGGTTTGATGCCTAATGATATGACAGGCGGATGCTTTACCATTTCAAGTTTGGGAGGTATTGGTGGTACTGCGTTTACACCGATTGTCAATCTGCCGGAAGTTGCCATTTTAGGATTATCGAGAAGTGCCGTAAAGCCGATTTATAAGAATGAAGCGTTTGAGCCAAGGTTGATGCTGCCATTATCTTTATCGTATGACCATCGTGTGATCGATGGTGCACAAGCTGCGCGATTTGTTCGCTTTATGGGTGAATGTCTAAGTGATGTTCGACGAATTTTATTGTAATTGAGGTAATTCATGATAAAACAATTAAAAACACAAGTGGTCGTAATAGGTAGTGGTCCAGGCGGCTGCACAGCGGCTTTTAGAGCGGCAGATTTGGGTAAAAAAGTACTTTTGATTGAGCAATTTGAAGGTTTGGGTGGTGTCTGTTTAAATGTAGGGTGCATTCCCTCCAAAGCGCTGCTTCATCTTGCCGAGGTCATAGAAGAACATCAAGCGGTCAAATCTCATGGGATTCAGTTTGGAGAGATGCAATTAGATCATGACAAAATGCGTGAGTGGAAAAATAGTGTTTTGAAAAAATTAGGGGGTGGCTTATCCGCTTTAGCGAAGCAACGTCAAGTTGATCGCTTAACCGGTGTCGCTAAATTTTCATCCCCTCATCAGCTTAAAGTTGCGACGAAAGAGGGCGAGGTGCTCGTTGATTTTGAGCATGCGATTATTGCAGTGGGCAGTGCGTCAGTTCGACTACCATTTATTCCTGAAGATCAGCGTATTTTTAGTTCTACGGGTGCTTTAGAACTGCGTGATATCCAAGGTGATTTATTGGTGTTGGGTGGTGGTATTATTGGTCTTGAAATGGCGACAGTGTATAGTGCTTTGGGTGTTAAAGTAACTGTTGTGGAATTTGCAGATCAGTTGATTCCGGGCGCGGATGCTGATTTAGTCAATGTATTACAAAAACGCTTAACCAAACAAGGTGTTGTTTGTTGGTTAAGCACGAAAGTGACTGCCGTAGAAGTTAAAAAAGAGGGTATCGATGTGACCATGGAAGGCAAACATGCAACAGATAAACCGTGTCACTTTAAGCAAGTGCTTGTTGCTGTAGGTCGAAAATCCAATGGTGGCGGGATCGATGCGCAATTAGCAGGCGTTACAGTGGATGAGCGTGGATTTATTCCTGTGGATAAGCAAATGCGCACGAATGTGTCGCATATTTTTGCGATTGGTGATGTTGTAGGGCAGCCGATGCTTGCGCACAAAGCGATTCCAGAG
>JAHFRX010000163.1 GCA_023266075.1 Legionellaceae bacterium
GGAACAACGGCAGGTCGTGCAGCGGCCGATGGAACAACGGCAGGTCGTGCAGCGGCCGATGGAACAACGGCAGGTCGTGCAGCGGCCGATGGAACAACGGCAGGTCGTGCAGCGGCCGATAAAACAACGGCAGGTCGTGCAGCGGCCGATGGAACAACGGCAGGTCGTGCAGCGGCCGATAAAACAACGGCAGGTCGTGCAGCGGCCGATGGAACAACCGCAGGTCGTGCAGCGCGCTCAGCAGCTTTTAAAGCATCGTATGTCTGCACGGTCTCAAACAAATCATAATGCCCTGGTCGAAAATTAAGATACACTTTCTTGGGCGCATATCCGCCTACAGAAACAGTAGAAAGCGGATTTGATGAGACTGTGGCCGATTTTCCCCGATCTCGAGTCAAGATACACGTATGAATGTTTACACCCAAAAATATATTCAACAAACAAGCATCAACAGGCGCTCCTTCTGCAGATGTGCCCATTTTTAAAACGATCTCTCGAAGATACCATTCAACGGTGTTACCACCAGTCTGATTCATGCCATCGTAAGGCGCATGAATCGCATCCTCTATTGTTAGGTTATTCACTTCTGTTGTTAAATTATGTCGCACCATCAATGCCAAAGCATGACGCATGATACGAACCCATGTTAAATCATATTTCAACAAAAACTGCTCTAATTCTCGAACGTCATGTAAAGCCTGACCCTGTGCAGCACGTTGCAGGACATCTATCACTTCTAATATCCGGTTACGTTCCGTACCTTGAAAAGGTACAACTTGAAGCAATTGATTGATTTGTTCAGCCAAATAAGAAAATCTCTCTCGACGCTCATCGCCTTGACATAAAACAAATTGTTCTAGCGTGCCAATGATCACAGCACGATAATAACAATTTCCATCCCCTTTAATTTTCCTAAATCCTCGCAATTGGTTACCATGCATTAACTCGATCAAACGTGATTTAAATGCTATCTCCTGATACTCAGTCTGAATAAATGCAACATCAATCACATTTTGATAAGGACGAACACCCAATTCCTCTTCAGTTCTACGGGGTTCGACGGATTCATCAAGTGACAACGCATACAAAAATCCTGCTAATCGTGCAGGATGTAAAAGGTTTTCTCTTGGATCCCAAAAACGAGGATGTATTCTATTCAATGCAGGGATCTGTCGAAATAAAAAGCTCAAAAACTTCGTCGAATTTGCTTGTTTTTGTGAAAGCGCTTCAATATTCGGTCTTAAATCAGCCAATTGATGTTCTGAACAAATATAACGGATTTCTTCTATCGCTTGCGCAACACCATTCACACGCGCTTCAAAACATGTTGTTTCTGAAAACGACCGAAACAGAGCAAATTCATCACGCAGGGGTGTTACAAACTCCGGAATATTTTCAAGCGGGTGTGATGCAAAGGATTTTTGCGTCTGATCTAAAACTCGTCCTACTTGCTCACAACTTATTTCTATTGCATGGTTTGAAAAAAAGTTCTTCTCTATCAACGTCTCTCTCATTCCATTCAATTCGCGCTCGATGTCATTCAATCGATCGCGAATTCTTAACCTTCTGTCTTCACTTAACGCCTGTTGGTAACGTTCCTCAAGCGCACGAACATCTATCTCGGTTAAAACATCGTAACTTCGTTGCCGTACAATTTGAATGAGCAATCGAATGCACAGTGCTTCATCGGGTGAAGCATCAGGACGCAAATAAAAAACAGAATCGCTGGCTTGCGAAGTCAGATCAGCCATCAACGTTGAAAAATCAAGGGAAGAAAACAGTTCTACCGCATCAGGAAACGCTGCCATTAAAAATACTTTTAATTGTTCACTTCGTCTTTCATCAGATTCTTGTGCGACAATATCACGACAACGATTTAAAATTTCTCCAGCTGACCAATTAGGCATTTAAATTCCACACATATAAGACATAATTTGCACATCATAGCATATTATAGTGCAAAATAAAAGTATCTGATGCAAATTTCACAGGGTTAGACGTTGTTGAATAAAAACTGTCGCAAATCCCCAACTCATGGGAATTTGCAGCTTATGAGTGACCGTAAACATGCTGCTTGCGACGGGCTTACTGGTGGAGATGACCGTATGACAATTCGATTCAGCAATACGCATACTTAAATTATTCCATAAAGGTGAAACAAAACCTGTGGCGTTGACAAAAATCAGGGTTGCTTCGTCAAAATCAGTGGTCATAAAATCTCCTTCGATACATCGAATACGTGACGCTTTTTCTTGATAAGCTTTCAATTTTTCGAGAGATTTTTTTTGTTTGATTGCACAATGATGAAGATTATTGAAAAACTCAATGCCACAACTTTTTTGAACATCAAAAACCATCGCACAAGCAATGATCGCTTTTCCAACACCACTTCCAAGATCATAAAAAACTGTTTCTTGATTGGGATTGACCAAGGATAAGAGCGTGATAAATCCCAAAAAATCAATTTCACCATACATATATTCGATGGCATCATGTTTTAGTCTTGCCTTGCGTGATAAAGCAAAGCCATCGACATGTTTAAAAAGGCGATGATACGTTCTCTCGTGTTTTTGTAATTGAAGTTTTTGAGACCATGTTTTAAAACGAATATGGTGTTTAAAGTGCGAATAATTCAGCATAAAAAGCACTGAAGTGATGATACTCAGTACGAGGATAATCATAGTACAGAAGGATGTATTAAATGAGCGATAGGGCGCAAAAGTTTTGTATACCAGGACTGTTTAGCATAAATGCGGATGGCGTAAGTACGATATTCGTCATACTGCTCCTGAAGATAGTCGGCACTGGTTTGAAGGTGATCGACCAAACCTAATGATAAAGCATCGCTGGCCAACCAGTGCTCTCCTGTGGCCACTTCATCAATATTGAGTGTTTGTCTGTTGGATAAGATATAATTTCTAAAGATAGTATGAATTTTTTCAAGATCACTTTGGAATTTTTTGCGACCTGCGTCGGTATTTTCACCCAGTAGCGTTAACGTACGTTTGTACTCACCGGCTGTTAAGAGTTCTACATCAATATTATTCTTTTTAAGCCAGCGATGAAAATTGGGTAATTGAGCAACCACACCAATCGAGCCCACAATTGCAAAAGGAGCTGCAATAATCCGGTTTGCAACGCATGCCATGAGATAACCTCCGCTCGCTGCCACCTGATCGATACAGGCCGTCAGTGGGATATGCTTATCGCGAATTCGCTGCAATTGTGCTGCGGCTAATCCATAACCATTGACAGAGCCTCCCGGGCTTTCTATACGCACAATGACTTCGTCTTTTTTAGTGGCGACAGCAAGAAGCGCTGTCACTTCTTGTCGGAGTTGTTCAACTTGTGTTGCGGCGATGTCGCCCTTGAAATCTAAAACAAATCGGCATGGCTTATCTTTTTTGTCTTTATTTTTCTTTTTATTTATTTTTTTTTGATGTGTTTCTTTACTGACTTGCTTTTTTGTTGCTTCGAATTCTTTGTCTAAAGAGCAAATCGTTAGACCTTCTTTATTTTTCTTCCCAATGCTCGTGAGACCTGCAACAAGAAATAGTGTCGCAAGTACAAACGTAAATGTTTCTAAAGCAAATAAACTGTACTCGGATAAAAAATTCATTGTCACCTCTTCAGGATCATTAGTAGTCATTTAAACTGTCTTGAAGGATATATGTTACTCGTTTATTTTGATGATTTCCACGTTTCAAAATGGCGTAATGAACGATTTCAAGACCGTTTG
>JAHFRX010000026.1 GCA_023266075.1 Legionellaceae bacterium
TATGAAGTCCATCATGGCGTTGAGATTACTGATCCTGCAATTGTTGCCGCTGCAACGCTTTCTCATCGATATATCACTGATAGACAACTCCCAGATAAAGCCATTGACCTGATTGATGAAGCCGGCAGTCAAATTCGTATGGAAATTGATTCAAAACCTGAAAGCTTAGATAAGCTTGAGCGCCGTTTAATTCAATTCAAAATTGAAAACGAAGCGTTAAAGAAAGAAGATGACCCGGCGTCTAAAAAACGTTTAGAAGACTTACAAAAAAATATCAATGAGTTAGAAAAAAACTATGCTGATCTTGAAGAAATATGGAAAAGTGAAAAAGCACTTTTACAAGGTGCCACCAGCATCAAAGAATCTCTTGAAAAAGCAAAACTTGAACTTGAAGCCGCAAGACGCGCGGGCGACTTAGCACGCATGTCAGAATTACAGTATGGTAAAATTCCGGCACTTGAAAAACAACTTCTGGATGCCTCCAACCTCGAAGATCAAGAAACAAAACTCGTACGCAACAAAGTAACGGATGAAGAAATTGCAGAAGTTGTATCGAAATGGACAGGTATTCCCGTTGCAAAAATGCTCGAAGGCGAAAAAGAAAAATTACTTCACATGGAAGATGCACTACATCAACGTGTCATTGGTCAAAATGAAGCCGTAGACGCCGTTGCAAATGCGATCAGGCGCGCACGCGCAGGCTTATCCGACCCACATCGGCCGATTGGCTCATTTCTTTTTTTAGGCCCCACAGGCGTCGGTAAGACGGAGCTTTGTAAAGCACTGGCAACCTTTCTTTTTGATACTGTAGAATCTTTAGTCAGAATCGACATGTCTGAGTTTATGGAAAAACATTCTGTCGCACGCCTCATTGGTGCGCCACCTGGATACGTGGGCTATGAAGAAGGCGGTTACCTCACAGAAACGATTCGACGACGACCTTATTCTGTAATTCTTCTAGATGAAATCGAAAAAGCGCATACCGATGTTTTTAATATTCTCTTACAAGTACTAGATGATGGTCGTTTGACCGACGGCCAAGGGCGCACTGTCGATTTTCGTAATACAGTGATTGTCATGACCTCAAACATTGGCTCCACATCTATTCAAGAAATGAGCAATGCTACATACGACGCCATCAAATCGGTTGTCATGGAACAAGTCAGTCATCACTTCAGACCTGAGTTTATTAATCGCATCGACGATAGTGTTGTCTTTCATGCACTCACACCATCACAAATTACAAACATCGCTACCATACAAATTGACTTACTGAGAAAGCGTCTCTTACAACAACATATCACATTAGATATCTTACCCGATGCACTTCAACATCTTGCTGAAGCAGGATTTGATCCTGTCTATGGCGCAAGACCGCTCAAACGCGTGATTCAGCAACAACTCGAAAACCCACTGGCACACGCTTTACTCACCGGTCGTTTTCAACCACAAGATAATATTATCGTTCAGGTTCAACAAGGAGAATTGCAATTTACGACTAAATAGCTTATGGTTCTGCCTTTTAAGCGTTAAGAACTATGAGGTCATCGTGATAAAAACCCAGAAGCGTGTCGTCATTGCGCTAGCGATTGTTTTTGGTGGCCTCATCCTTTTTAATTTGGCTAAGAAAATATTTTTCCATTTCTTTTTTGCCAGTTACCAGCCACCCGCGGTCACCATCTCTACCACAACCGTGACGACTAAAACGTGGCGTCCAGAAATTCATGCTGTCGGTACATTCAAAGCAGTCAAAGGTGTAGAAGTCAGCTCTCAGGCTGCAGGTAAAATTACGACGATTCATTTCGAGTCTGGACAGCATGTTGAAAAAGATCAACCACTCATTGATCTCGATGATAGTGTTGAACAAGCCAACTTAAAGTTCAATCGCGCCGGCTTAGCACTTCGAACGGTCAATTATCAGCGTCAAAAAGACTTACAAAGCAAGCACGCCACAGCTGACGTCAATGTCGACGAAGCCGAAGCTAAATTACTTGAAGCACGCGCTAATGTCGAAGAAACTGAAGCGTTAATTCGTCAAAAACACATTCAATCCCCTTTTAGTGGTCAACTGGGCTTAAGACAAATTGATTTAGGTGAGTATGTCACACCGGGCGAAACGACCATTGTCACACTACAGGCATTAGACCCGCTTTTTGTCGAATTTCACTTGCCGGAGCAATCACTCACTGATGTGATTGTCGGCCAAACCATTACCGCGGCCTTACCTCAATATCCTGACACGCTATTCAAAGGAACGGTCACGGCAATCAATGCCAAAGCAGACTCAGAAACACACAATATCAAAGTTCAAGCGACTTTTCCAAATTGTTCGAGAGAATCGCTCATCAACCCAACACAATCGGCAGATATCACGATAGCGCAACCACCTAACAACCCTTCTCTTTACATACAATGTGATACAGAACTCAATACGCAAAATCGCATTACTTCTTATGCTTTTATCCCCGGTATGTTTGTATCCATGATCATCACACAACCACCAAGAGAACAAACGATGGTTTTACCTTCCACCGCTATCTCTTACAGCTTATATGGAAATTCTGTTTTTATCGTTGAAAAAACAAAAGATAAAAAAGACAAAGAACTGCTTACCGTCAAACAAGTTTTTGTCTCGACCGGAGAAAGCCAAAACAATGAAACGATCATTCTCGACGGTTTAAAAAAAGGGCAACAAGTCGTCAACAGCGGTGAACTCAAATTGCAAAATGGCACACAGGTCATCATCAATAATGCAATTCAACTCAAAACAAGCTTGCCTAAGCAACTTGGAGAATAATTCATGGCTCAATTTACCGATCTCTATATCAAACGCCCGGTATTAGCCAGTGTCGTGAGCTTACTGATTTTACTCTTTGGATTGAATTCGCTCTTTAAAATGCCTATTCGCCAATTCCCTCGAATGGATAACACGGTGATTACAGTGACCACTAGTTATCCGGGTGCGAATGCCAACTTAATTGCAGGCTTTATCACCACTCCCTTAGAAAGTGCTGTTGCAAGTGCCGAAGGCATTGATTACATGACATCAACAAGCACACTGGGTGTCAGTACGATTACTTTAACCATTAAACTTGGATTTGACCCACAAGTCGCTTTCACCGACGTCATGAGTAAAGTACAGCAAACGCTCAACGTACTCCCGCCAGAATCACAGCAACCTATCATTGTCAAAAGCTCGGATACTTCGACAGATTTATTATATATCAGTCTTGATAGTAGCCACATGACGCCGCAACAAATCACGGACTATGCAACACGTGTCGTTAAACCACAACTCGAAACAGTCGATGGTGTTGCACAAGCTGAAATTTTAGGCGGACAACAATACGCCATGCGTATCTTTATGGATCCGATTAAAATGGCAGCACTTCACGTCACACCGGCAGACGTGGCAATAGTACTTGCAAATAATAATTTCTTAACCGCTGCAGGCCAAACAAAAGGTGAGTTTACCGCACTCAGTGTACGTGCAGATACTGATCTCAATAGTGCAGAAGAATTTGGTCATTTAATTGTTCGCAGTGAAAAACACGCTATTATTCGCTTGCAAGATGTCGCGCGCGTAGCGCTTGGCTCACAGAATTATAATACATCAGTTTCTTTTGATGGTAAAAAAGCGGTCTTTCTGGGTATCAAGCCAACCCCGATTGCGAATCCGTTAACAGTAATTAAAAATGTGCGTAAAGCATTTGACGAGCTGGTGCCACAACTCCCGTCATCCTTAAGAGGTCTGGTCGTTTACGATGCGACAGATTTTATTCGTGCTTCTATCAATGAAGTAATGCATACCATTATAGAAGCAGCATTGATTGTCATTATTGTCATTTTTTTATTTCTAGGCTCAATACGCTCAGTCCTTATTCCTGTCGTCACTATCCCACTCTCGCTGATTGGTGTATGCACGTTCATGATGTTTTTAGGTTATTCCGTTAACTTATTAACGTTATTGGCTTTTGTTTTAGCCATTGGTCTTGTGGTCGATGACGCGATTGTTGTCGTTGAAAACGTACATCGCCATATTGAAGAAGGTTTGACGCCAATCGATGCTGCATTAAAAGGTGCACGTGAAATTGCAACACCTGTGATTTCAATGACCATTACCTTGGCAGCAGTTTACGCCCCCATTGGCTTTATGGAGGGCTTAACCGGTGCTTTATTTAAAGAATTTGCGTTCACACTTGCTTCTGCTGTCATCATTTCTGGTATTGTAGCACTCACACTTTCTCCCATGATGTGCTCAAAAATTCTCACATCAGAGATAAGTAGCGGCCATTTCACACAAAAAGTTGATAAATTTTTCAATCAATTAAAAATACGTTATCAAGCGACACTTCATAGCGTACTCAATACACGCCGATTAGTTCTCATTTTCTCAGCCATTGTGCTCTTGATGCTTCCTTTTTTATATATCAATACCGCCACAGAAACTGCACCAGAAGAAGATCAGGGGTTTTTCTATGTTGTCGGTCAAGTTCCTCAGTCCGCCACACTCAACTATACTGAAACTTACACCAAGCCTTTCGATACCATTTATCAAAGTTTTCCTGAAGCAGATCATTTTTTTACAATTAATGCTGACATGCCTATCTCAGGATTAGTATTAAAGCCATGGGCTGAGCGCAATAGAACACAATTTAAGCTTAAAGCACCCCTACAAACAAAACTAGATGCGATACCAGGCATCAAAGCTTTTGCCATCATACCACCACCTTTGCCCGGTGGTAGTGGTACGCCCATTCAATTCGTCATTAAAACCACGAATGATTTTCACTCGCTTTTAGATGTCTCAAATCAACTCTATGAAAAAGCACGTCAAAGTGGTTTATTCATTTACATCGATAATAGCTTGAAATTTAATCGACCCGAAATTGAATTACATATCGACCGCGCTAAAGCTTCTGACTTAGGGCTCGACATGCGAAATATCGGCAGCAGCCTCACCGCAGCGCTTTCGGGTGGATATATTAATTTCTTTAATTTAAGTGGTCGAAGTTACCAAGTGATTCCACAACTTGCACGACGATATCGACTCACTAAAGATGACCTCGGGCAAATATATGTCCATACACTACAGGGAACGATGGTCTCTTTGGCAACTGTTATTACACCTATCGAACATGTCCGTGCAAATGCTATCTCTCACTTTCAACAATTAAATGCTGCCACACTACAAGCGGTGATGGTACCAGGGGTCACACTAGGTCAAGGGCTTGAGTATTTACAAAAAACAGCAAACGATCTATTACCCAAAGGATTCACTTATGATTATGGCGGCCAGTCACGCCAATATATGCAGGAAGGCAGCGCACTCATGGTTGCATTCTTTTTTTCCATTATCATCATTTTCTTAGTATTAGCGGCGCAATATGAAAGTTACCGCGATCCACTGATTATTTTAATCAGTGTTCCCATGTCCATTTGTGGTGCCTTGATCCCCTTAAATCTTGGTCTTGCAAGTATTAATATTTATACGCAGGTAGGATTAATCACCTTAATTGGACTGATTAGTAAACATGGTATTTTAATTGTCGATTTTGCAAATCACCTGCAACGTGATAAAAATCTGGATAAACGCGCTGCCGTCGAAGAAGCCGCAGCGATTCGTCTTCGTCCTATTCTCATGACAACAGCCGCCATGGTCTTTGGTGTTATCCCGCTGCTGATTGCATCAGGGGCAGGAGCCGTCAGTCGATTTGATATTGGGCTAGTCATTGCGGCAGGCCTGCTCATTGGCACATGCTTTACATTAATCGTCGTGCCAACAATGTATACGTATCTTGCATCGGATCACCGTGACAAAAGTGTGATATAATATTGAACAATTTATAATGGATGTCCTGACATGATTGCAAAACTAACCTTACTTTGTATCTTTGTTTTAAGTGTTTGGTGCGTTGGCGTTATGATTTATCAGCTGAAACAACAACCACAAATCACGCTCACTTTAAAGGAGCGTTTACAGCTTATTTCGAGCGGGATTCTTGCTTTTATTTCGGACACGATCGGTGTTGGAAGCTTTGCCGTCAATATCGCCTTAGCCAAACTCTTCAATACATTTCGTGATGAGGAACTACCCGCCATGAACAATGGCGCACAAGTGATTCCTGGAGCGATAGAGTCTTTTTTATTTATGCAGGTGATACACGTTGACTTTGTTACGCTAGGTACCTTAGTTCTAGGGACATGCTTAGGTGGTGTGTTGGGCGGGCACGTCGTTACTCGTTTAAGTCAACAAGCCATTCGTTTATCAATGATGTGTTGTTTTATATTAATTATCAGTTTGCTGATGGGTAACGAACTACACCTCCTCCCGGTAGGCGGCGAACTCACTGCATTACATGGCCATAAACTACTCATCGGCTTTTTAGCCATGATCATTTGTGGTTCATTGACCACGGTAGGGATTGGTTTATTTGCAATGGTGCAAGGCGTACTCTTTGTCTTAGGTGTTTCACCAGCCGCCGCGTTTCCGATTATGACCACCGCAGGCGCTATGCAACAACCCTTAACCACGCTAGTGTTTCTAAAACAAGGTAAAATTCCGTTGAAAAAAACACTCATCTTAAGCCTTTCGGGGATACTGGGTGTTTTCATCGCACTCCCGATTGTCAGTCATTTATCCTCTACGTGGCTACATCGACTACTGATTGGAATTATGCTGTACAATTTTATTACGATCGGTCGGACTTACTTACGCAATAAAATGGTAAACGCCGAAATTTTAGCAACATAAGGGAGATTACGCGTATTTTTTTTATTGCAAACCGACCTGAGTTCAGATAGTATTCTCCGCGGAGAGATGGCAGAGTGGTCGATTGCGGCGGTCTTGAAAACCGTTGAAGGGTAACCTTCCCAGGGTTCGAATCCCTGTCTCTCCGCCAAAATACACATTTTGCTTGATCTAATGTCCAAATTTTGATTAATTCCCTAATAAGAGTTGGCTAAAATCAATAATATGGGTGAAATAGTCGTGGTCCATTAGATCGTCGGAGACGCCATTGACGTGAATAAGCACTGGACGAAATGAGAATCCTTTCGGATATTTCATGCTATCTATTTTCTCTTGTACCTCCTCAATGACACCTGAACCAATAATAGTTTTTGAAAATTTTATTTCACAAACATATAAGCAATTAGTTTTCGTTTGTATCATATAATCAATTTGACACCCTTTTGCCCTCGTTGTTTTATGCTGAAAAAACGGATTAGCATTGACTATTTCATTTGAAGAGATTTGTAATGTATCATGCAGTATTTTTCTGTTATTGAGTACTAAATTTTCAAACTGAAATCCAAGTATTGAATGCCATTGCGGTAGTGATTCTAGCGATTTAAAATCAAAATTACCCCTTTTAATCTTATCCAGATTTTTTTTGATATACTTCAAGTAAAATCTCAAGTAATTATCTTTTAATCGATAATTACTTAATTTTAAATCTGATCCCGTTTTAATATTCCACGTATAATCCCTGCTAATAAAACCAATTTCCTCTAATTCCCAAAGATACTCAGTAATACGCCCATATTGCTGCTTCGCTTCCTTATGACTCAACACTTCCTTTATTTCATGTTGTTCTCTCATACCCATAGCGAGTATCTGAATAATTTTTTCATAAAACTGGCTGTCTCGCATAAAAAGATCTGAAAATATTTTATCAAATTCCGTTGTAAGCATTCCACCATGCGTAAAACACAGTTGTTTTATATTTTCTTCGGCGCTTAATTTAGTATTTACCTCTTCGAGGTATTTTGGTATTCCACCTGTAACAGATAGAACTTTTAGTTTTTCAAAATTGGAAATATTTCTTGGCCAGAACTTAGCACAGTCAATCAATGGTAACTCATCTAGTGTTAATGTGAATGAAATACGCCCAACAAAACCTGTGCTACTTAAAAGATTTTTTTCTATCCATGATGAGGCCGAACTACAAACGACAAAGATTAATTGATCATTTTTCTTGAGCAGATCATCCCAAAAGATTTTTATTTTACCGAGGAATGTAGCGGTTTTACTTCCCATCCATGAAACCTCATCGAAAAATAGTAATATTTTTCCAGACTGAACCTTCTCACCTACAGCCCATAAAGCATCACTCCAATTATCATAACGTGCTTTAGCGGTTTTAAATTCTCTACTGATTTGAATACAAAATTCTTCCAGTTGATCCTCTGGTGTTGTGTTGGATTCTGGCGCCAATCCCTCAAATTTATAACAGTGATCAAAGGACTTCCCAAACTCATCAATTAAACGGCTTTTACCAATGCGTCTGCGGCCTTTAACAACAACAAATGAAGCTGTCCTTTTTTCTGTGAGCCAATATAGCTGCTGAAGTTCTCTCTCTCTACCTATGAATGTCTTTTTTATGCCCATAACCGCCTCGGAGTTCAAAAAGTGCAATCGCACATTAACGACCCCAGTTTACACCTATAATTTGGAGTTGTAAACATGCATATACACTTTTACAACTCTGGCGTAAAAACGAAAATTATCCAATAATCGGCACTACCTACTTATCGAGGGAGTTGGAACGGCGCTATTCATTGCAGGCGCTCACGAATGAGGCAAAAGAGGGGGATGCTGAGAAATTACACCAACGCTCAGGGCCTCTTGGTTAATTTTCTATCTTGATGAAAATTGTGACGTATCGAACTGATACAAAAATAACATATAATCACCGATTATCAACGCATAGACGATTAATTTGAATCATATTGATGTTATCATTGTTGGCGCAGGGGCCGCTGGTCTTTTGTGTGCAATAGAGGCCGGCGCTCGTGGACGCCATGTGCTTATATTAGAGAAAAGCAATAAAGTAGGTAAAAAAATCCTCATGTCTGGTGGTGGTCGTTGTAATTTTACGAATATCTATACCACGCCTCAGCAATACTTATCTCAAAATCCACATTTTTGTAAATCCGCACTCAATCGCTACACACCACCCGCATTTATCGACTTAGTCGAGCATCATCGTATCGCTTATTATGAAAAAACATTAGGACAATTATTTTGCGAGCAAAAATCAATCCAAATCGTAGAAATGTTGCTCAATGAGTGCCGGAGCCATCACGTTGATATTCAACTCAACCAAACCATTACGTCCGTCGAAAAAAAGAATGACACATTCATCGTCACAACAAATGACGCACATTATCAATGCCAATCACTTGTTATTGCGAGCGGAGGATTATCCATCCCCACTTTAGGCTCCAGTCCTTTTGGCTATCACATTGCAGAGCAATTTGGCATTACTGTTCACCCCTTACGTGCAGGACTCGTACCACTCACGTGGCATCAGCATGATAAATTACGTTTTGAGTCTTTATCAGGTATTTCTATTGATAGTCGGATCACTTCTCATGGGAAAACATTTGAGGAAAGTTTATTATTTACACATCGAGGACTCAGTGGTCCTGCCGTTTTACAAATATCTTCTTACTGGCAACCTGGTGATGAACTCATTATCACACTCTTACCTCAACTTGATTTATATAAGGAATTGAATGAAAAACAAATAAAGCATGGAGACAGCGCATTAAAAACGATGTTATCCCAGCACTATCCTAAACGCTTATTAACCGTTTTCTTTGAATCAACACTTTTAGACAAACCCTTAAAACAATTGAGTCAAAACGATCTCAAAAACATTGCTCACCATCTTCAACACTGGCGCATTACACCCAATGGCACCGAAGGCTACCGCACAGCAGAAGTCACGTTAGGCGGCGTCGATTGTAATGAATTATCCTCGCAACGGATGGAAGCCAAAAAAGTTCCTGGATTATTCTTTATTGGCGAAGTCATCGATGTATCCGGTTGGCTTGGTGGTTATAATTTTCAATGGGCCTGGGCTTCTGGATGGGCTGCGGGACAAGTGGTTTAACATATAATAATGAACGCTCAATGAATAACGCATAAACCTCGTCTATAATACAACAAGGAAAGCAGATATTGAGCAAAATGAAAACTCAATATTTCTAGCTCAAATATAGATTAGGAGATGACTACTATGGCAATTGATGCACAAGAGAGAGAAATCATCGTTAATTTCTTGAATCAAAGAACTGGTTGGCCGTGGAGTAGTAATGGAGGGCGCATTTCTTGTGAAACTATATTACAAGGTGATGATCGTCATGCAGTAATGAGGGCTGTTAATCAAGTGCTCATCGACAATGGCATTCCAAGTTTAGCAGCGGACAACAATTTAAGAAGTTTTGCTGGACGTGGTATTCCTGGGGTCAGGATTCAGGCAGAATTTACATTAAATTCAGATTTATTGAATATTCTCCACCAAGCGGATCCTCTTATCGATATTGATTCAAAAAAAGAGGAGCTTTTATTTGAACATACTCAAATAGCCGACATGCTAACTGAGAAAACAGAATATCCATGGACAAATGATATTGATGGCGTGAGATGCACTGTCAAATTGCCTGCACCAGATCGCTTCGCAGCTGAACGTATTTTTATAGCAACACTTACGGCAAATGAGATCCCTAAACCGCAATATCTAGAGAGCTCTGCTCGTGGAGGATGCGTTGTTACAGCTCAGATCTCATCAGCTGTCGCATTGGAAAAATTATTGGGCGATACAAACTCAAGAGGTTGTGGACTCAAATGATAGGCATCCGGCAATATACCTGAGCTGATTGACCGTACAAAGAGCGTTTCAAAGCTCACGGCTCTTAACGATCTTATCTATCGCAACTAGCTGCTCCAGTAATTCACGCATCTTATCAAGCGGCCAACTATTAGGACCATCACTCAGTGCTTTTTCTGGAAAAGGATGCGTTTCCATAAAGATACCCGAAATTCCAACCGCGGTTGCCGCTCTTGCAAGTGAGGGAATAAACTCACGCTGCCCTCCAGATCGCCCATCTAAGCCGCCTGGTAACTGCACAGAATGTGTCACATCATAGACAACAGGGCAACCTGTTTCTCGCATAATTTGTAACGAACGCATATCGGAGACCAAATTATTATAACCAAACGATACGCCGCGCTCACACACCATAATTTCTTCATTTCCTACAGCGCGCGCTTTTTCAACCACATGCTTCATATCCCAGGGCGCTAAAAACTGCCCTTTTTTGATATTCATTGGCTTCTTCATCATGGCCACTTTTTGAATAAAATTCGTCTGACGGCACAAAAATGCAGGTGTCTGCAATACATCAACCACACTGGCTACCTCAAATAAAGGCGTGTCTTCATGAACATCGGTGAGTACTGGTACATTAATTTGTGCTTTGACTTTCTCAAGAATCATCAATCCTTGTTCAAAACCCGGACCTCGATAACTCTGCGCTGACGAACGATTTGCTTTATCAAATGAAGACTTATAAATAAAGGGCAGATGAAGCGCTGCACACATTTCTTTCAAATATCCTGCTGTTTCAAGCGCTAAAGCTTCACTTTCAATCACACAAGGACCAGCGATTAAAAACAACGGGCTCGAGTCAGAAACTTCAAATCCACACAATTTCATACGTTATCCTTTTGATGATACGCTCTTGCCGCAATGATAAAAGCTTTAAATAAGGGATGTCCATCACGTGGCGTAGATGTAAATTCTGGATGAAACTGACATGCTAAAAACCAAGGATGTTGCGCCTCGGGCAACTCAATCATTTCAACCAGAGCCGCATTTGTCGAGCGTCCTGAAATCACCAATCCTTTCCGGACTAATGCGTCAATAAATCCAGGATTCACTTCATACCGATGTCGATGACGCTCGATGCACGTGTCCTGATAAATCTCTGCCGCCAGCGTTTTCGGCTCAATCATACAAGGTTGCGCACCTAGACGCATCGTTCCACCTAAATCGCTCGCCTCTGTACGCCAGTTAATATGTCCCGCTTCATCCGTCCATTCACTCATCAAAGCAACCACTGGATGTGTCGTCGTCTTATTAAATTCCGTCGAACTCGCATCGTCAAACCCCACCACATGACGTGCATACTCAATCACCGCGGCTTGCATACCTAGACAAATTCCTAAAAAAGGCACGCCATGCTCACGTGCGTACTGAATAGATAAAATTTTACCCTCGACACCACGCTCACCAAATCCACCCGGAATTAATAAAGCATCTACTGTTGCAAGTAACTCTGTTCCTTGCGCCTCAATCAATTCGGCATCGATATAAACAATTTCAACACGTGTTTGTGTATGAATACCAGCATGCAATAATGCCTCATTCAGTGATTTATACGCATCACTTAATTCTGTGTATTTCCCAACCATGCCGACTTTCACTGTCAGCGTTTGAACTTGTTGCGCATCAACCACGTGCTGCCACTCACGTAGATCAGCAGACTTAATGGACAGACCTAACTTTCGTACCACAATTTCGTCTAAACCTTGCTCATGAAGAATCAATGGAATTTG
>JAHFRX010000027.1 GCA_023266075.1 Legionellaceae bacterium
TTGGGTGATCCTGACGCTTATCTAAAGATGATTTTACATCTTTCGCGCGGTGAACGTGTGGATCAGCGTCAAATTTTAAAACATCTTGCTGAGTTACAATATGTGAGAACGCCTTCTGCTTTATCACGCGGGCAGTTTCGTGTGCAAGGCGATGTTATTGATGTATTTCCGGCGGATGAGGAAAAAACGGCTGTACGCATTGAGCTATTTGATGATGAGGTTGTAAAAATCGTGATGTTTGATCCACTCACAGGAGAAGTGAGTCAACCGATCCCACGTGTGACGATTTTTCCTAAAACACACTATGTTACCCCGCGTGAGCGTTTGTTGGGCGCTGTTGACCTTATCAAAGATGAGCTCAACGAAAGATTAGCTGAATTTGAAAGTACAGATCGTTTGCTAGAGGCACAACGCTTGGCACAGCGTACGCGATTTGATATTGAGATGATGTTGGAGCTGGGGTATTGTTCTGGTATTGAAAACTACTCTCGTTATTTGTCAGGCCGTGCCGTGAATGAGCCACCGCCCACATTGTTCGATTATCTGCCTCCTGAAGCGTTGCTTATCATTGACGAGTCACATGTGACAGTACCTCAGATTGGCGGTATGTATAAAGGTGATAGAGCACGTAAAGAAACACTCGTGAACTATGGTTTTAGACTGCCATCAGCACTTGATAATCGACCGTTAAGATTTGAGGAGTTCGAAGTACGTTCGCCGCAAACCATTTATGTTTCAGCAACACCAGGTCCTTATGAACAAGCACATCAAAATAATATCGCTGAGCAATTGGTTCGCCCGACGGGTCTTGTTGATCCTGTTGTGGAGGTACGTCCTGTCGTGAATCAAGTCGACGACTTATTGTCAGAGATTCATCGTACTCGGCGTGAAGGCTACCGTGTTTTAGTGACGACTTTAACCAAGCGTATGGCTGAGGATTTGACGGATTATCTGCATGAAAAAGGTATTAAAGTTCGTTATTTACATGCAGATATTGATACGGTGGAGCGTATGGAAATCATCCGCGATTTGCGTTTAGGTGCATTTGATGTGTTGGTTGGCATCAATCTTTTACGGGAAGGCTTGGATCTGCCTGAAGTAGCTTTGGTTGCGATTTTAGATGCTGATAAAGAGGGCTTTTTGCGCTCGGATAGGTCATTAATTCAAACCATTGGCCGTGCTGCACGTCACGTGGATGGGCGTGCAATACTGTATGCCGAGATCATTACAGGCTCCATGATGCGAGCGCTGGATGAAACAGCGCGACGTCGCGAAAAACAACAAGCACATAATGAAGCGCATGGCATTAAACCGATGGGCATTCAAAAGAAAGTGACTGATATTTTAGAGTTTGGCGCAGGTCGCGTTGCTAAAGTTAAAGACCGTCAAGTCGACTTTGCAGGAGTAGAAGTGGTTTCACCAGAAGTATTGTTAAAAAAGATTCATCGGCTTGAGAAAGAGATGCAAAAATATGCAGAACAGATGGCATTTGAAGAAGCCGCACTTGCTCGTGATGAAATGTTGCAGCTTAAAGAGCGGTTTAAGCGATTAAACCGTTAAATACCATCATACGGAGAAAGATGCTTTATAAATTTACAATTTGGGTTTATTATGTTATTTTTATCGGTTTATTGCTATGAAATTAAGCGATGTCGCTAATGTCAGACCTCATCAAGCGTTACCAATATCTCTCTACAAGGAAGTCTCATCTTGTTGAAGTGAAGATTGAGGAAGAGAAAAAGCATATCTTAGAGCAATTGTTAGCTCAATTAGCAAAAGAGGCGCCTCTTCCATTTCATCTTGTTGTCGTCGATGAGGATCGTGTTGATAGCCAGAAGAATCTTCGAAAATATAGCTATTATGTCCTACTTTGTTTTGGTGTATTAGAAGATGTCGCGAACAGTTATTTCATGGGCTTTGCTTTATTCATACTTCTTTTTCCTAATATTGCGACATCTGCTTTATTTATTGCATCTATTGTTTATGCCTCAATAGAAAGTGCCTTATTTTATGTGTTCGATGGTTATGAGCTGCGTCTGGCAATGGGAATTGAGGACAAAAAAATTTCTTTAGGTGAGTTACTGAAGGTCTATGAGCAGCAAGTCACACTGGCCACAATGCTGAATACGCACCTTGGCATGATGTCTACGTTGGAGATGTCTGATAAAAATTATCGTGCGTATATTTCTTTTTTAGTATTAGTGAATAATGATTTGGAAAAAAAACTACATCACATGACACAAGTACATGAGACCGCGGCACACAAAATTTTCCGAATTTCAGTGATGTTGTTTGGCGCAATTTCGAGTTTAGCGGGAAGTTATTTTATGGTGACAACCCTGATGGCGTTGTTTTGTATCTCGATGTCGAGTACGCCAGTAGGGATTGCTATCATTTTGGTCACGATGATGCTGGGTCTTGCGTTTCACTACTTTATGGATAGTACAAGTTTGACGCGCATAGTGAACCCTCATTATGATAAATTTCAGTCGATGAAAGAAGAGCTACTGAAATTTAACAAAACTTACCCTCAACGCGGTGAGTTATTGCTACAACAACGAGAGCGATATAAACCTCACCGGTTAAACGAAGACAAGAGCAAAGACAAAGATAGCAAAGTGGTTCTTGCGCCAGTGAACAGCACCGTGGTTTCGCACTCTTTATTTAAGCCTCGGCGTGCGATGAATTCGGACAATCTAAATCTAAATCTAGAGCCAGTATACAAATATAAATAAGAACAACCACACGACATCCACAAAGTGCCAATACCATGCTACACCTTCAAAAGCAAAATGTCGCTCAGGTGTAAAGTGTCCACATAAAACACGTGCTAAAATCACAATCAGCATGATGGTTCCTATTGTGACGTGTAGACCGTGAAAGCCCGTGAGCATGAAAAATGTGGTGCCATAAATACCGGCATTCAAGGTTAAATTCATTTCAGTGTAAGCTTCGTGATATTCATATGCTTGTAAGCAAAGAAAAAGTACGCCAAGTATAATCGTGAGTAAAAGACCAATTTTTAACTGGTGTCGCTTGTTCAGCTTGAGTGCCCAATGTGCCCAAGTAATCGTGGCTCCCGATGTCAGAAGAATGAATGTATTGATAGCGGCTAACCCCCAGGCTCCCATGCTTTCAAAGGCACCCGTGAAGAATTGGTTATTGGGGTTGCTGAGTAACGGCCAAGCGGCTTTAAAGTTTGGCCAGAGCGTTTGATGCGTGACTAAGTGATCGGGTAGTTCTCCTGCCAGCAAAGGAACGCTCCAGAAACGCGAGAAGAACAAGGCACCAAAAAAGGCACCAAAAAAGCATACTTCTGAGAAAATAAACCAACACATTCCCCAGCGAAAAGAGCGGTCGACTTGCATATCATAACGATTTTTTTGATTTTCAAAAATCACTTGACCAAACCAACCAAACATCATAAATGCTAAAATTGAGAAGCCGACGAGAAATAAATAAGGGCCATACCAATCAGCGTGCATCCAAGAAGCGGCACCACTTAATGTGGTGATCAAGCCAATTGATGCAACCAGTGGCCAATGACTGGGTCGTGGAATATAATACGTACCGTGGTCTGCCATATTTGCTCCTTAAGTTAGACGCGTTCTGTGACGTCGAATAATGTATAAGACAGTGTGATTGTTTTGATCTGAGCAGGCAAGTCACTATCTACGTGAAAAAGTAAGGGCATATCCATTGCCTCGTGCCCATTTAACGTTTGTCGCTCAAAACAAAAACACTCCGTTTTTTTAATATATTTTGCTGCAATGCCAGGTGTCACACTTGGAATGGCTTGTACCGTCATGCGATGATTGGTTTGATTCTCTGCATAAAAAGCGAGCTTTGAGATCTCTCCTATCTGTACTTTAATACGTTTTACTTCTGGATAAAAAAGCCAAGGAATACCGGCATTGTTCGTTGTTACAAACTCAACTTGAATTTCGCGCTGCTCCGTTGTCGTTGGTTTTTTTATCGGGATAGTTTCGGTACTTCTCGTTGTCTTACCATTGATGCCCAATGTTTTGCACAATGTGTTATAAATAGGAATCAGTGCAAAAGCAAAGCCAAACATACCCATCACAACAATAGTCAAAATCACCAACACTTTTTTATGTTGATTTTTCGCTCCATTTTTCATCCACTAATCCACATGAGGAGGGG
The DNA here is from genome assembly GCA_023266075.1 of Legionellaceae bacterium. Lineage (GTDB taxonomy): Bacteria > Pseudomonadota > Gammaproteobacteria > Legionellales > Legionellaceae > JAGVJT01. The sequence continues at coordinate 4,165 of JAHFRX010000027.1, forward strand.
TTGTAAAGCTATGATAAGGTGGCGGCGACGGCAGCGTCCACTCTAGACCGTGTGCGCCTTCCCAAACGGTAGGAGTGACTTTTTCGCCGTGACGAATGGTTCTCACGACATTGTATAAAAATAGCAATTGTGCAAAGCCAAACATGAACGCACCAATTGTTGAAATCATATTAAAATTAGTAAACTGCAATGCATAATCGGGAATTCGCCGTGGCATACCTGCGAGACCTAAAAAATGCATGGGGAAAAAAGCAATATTGACAGAAATGACAGAAAGCCAAAAATGCCATTGGGCAATTCTTTCGTTATACATATGCCCCGTCCACTTCGGTAACCAATAGTAAGTGCCTGCAAACAAAGAAAAAACAACACCAGGGACAAGGACGTAATGAAAATGTCCCACGACAAAATAAGTATCTTGATATTGGTAATCTGCTGGTACTAAAGCCAGCATTAAACCAGTGAAGCCGCCGATCGTGAATAAGAACACAAAAGCGACAGCAAAAAGCATCGGCGCCTCAAATGTGATAGAGCCTTTGTACATGGTGCCCACCCAGTTGAAAACTTTAATGCCTGTTGGAACAGCAATCAGCATGGTCATGTACATAAAAAATAGTTCGGCACCCAGCGGTATCCCGGTTGTGAACATATGGTGTGCCCACACAACAAAAGATAAGATCGCAATAGAAACCGTTGCGTACACCATAAAGTGATAACCGAAAAGCGGTTTTCGGCTGAATGTTGGGATGACTTGTGAAATAACACCAAATGCGGGCAACACTAAGACATACACTTCAGGATGGCCAAAAAACCAAAAAATATGCTGAAATAAGATGGGGTCACCGCCGCCTGCTGCACTAAAAAAGCTTGTTCCAAAATGTCTGTCAGCCAGCATCATGGTCACAGCTCCTGCGAGTACGGGCATGATAGCAATCAATAAGAAAGCTGTAATCAGCCAAGTCCATACAAACATGGGCATTTTCATGAGTGTCATATTCGGGGCGCGCATATTGAGGATTGTCGCAATGATGTTAATTGACCCCATAATTGAAGAGAGTCCCATCATATGCACGGAAAAAATCATAAAATCAGTACTGGGGGGCGCATATTGTGTTGAAAGCGGGGCATACATCGTCCACCCAAAGTTTGGACCACCACCCGCATGAAACATCGTTGATGCAAGGAGTGTGAATGCAAACGGTAAAATCCAGAAGCTCCAGTTATTTAATCGTGGCAAAGCCATATCGGGAGCACCAATCATCATTGGGATCTGCCAATTAGCCATTCCGGTAAATGCTGGCATGATGACGCCAAATAGCATGATGAGTCCGTGCATGGTGGTCATTTGATTGAAAAAATTTGGATCAACAAAGCGGTGTCCAGGTTGAAAAAGCTCGGCACGTATGACGAGTGCCATCGATCCTGCAACAAAAAAACTAATCATCGCAAGCCATAAATACAGTGTTCCAATGTCTTTGTGGTTTGTTGTAAATACCCAGCGCTTAATAAAGCCTATGATGGTTCGTGTTGGCTCAGGACCGTGATGCTCGTCATGATGACCTTCTAATTCGATTGAGTGACTCATCGGAGACCTCCTGTTTTTACTTTTTCAACGAAAGTAGGTTGTTGTTGATGATTTTGGCGGACTTGTGCAACATCGGTGGGTTGTACAACATCGTCAGTGTTATTATTCCAAGCATTTCGCTCGTAGGTGACAATGGCCGCAATGTCTCGATCGGTGAGATGCTCATGATAGGGCTGCATCGCAGATCCAGGGATTCCATATAAAATAATATCAATATGTCTTGAAATCGGATGACCAACCGCAACAGAGCTGCCTTTGAGCGCAGGATACAGCGGTGGAATACCTTTGCCATCAGGTCTGTGGCACGCAGAACAGACTTCACGATATTTTTTCCGACCGAGTGTCATGAGTGTACGTCGTGTCAAAGGCTCCGATGGCGTTGTTGTGTGCTGTTGCATTGTTGCTAGCCACTGTTGATATTCTTTTTCTGGCACTGCTTTGACGACGATAGGCATAAAAGCATGATTAATGCCGCATAATTCAGCGCATTGGCCACGGTAAATGCCTGGTTTTTCGATTTTTGCCCAAGCCTCATGCATGAATCCTGGGATAGCATCGCGCTTTACACCAAGATCGGGCACCCACCAAGAGTGTATCACATCGTTTGAAGTGACTAAAAAGCGAATTTTTTGATGGATGGGCACAACGATGGGGTGGTCAACTTCAAGTAAGTACCATTCATTTTTAGCGACTTTATTTTCTATTTCTTGATAAGGCGTGGAGAGTGTACTAAAAAAACTGACATTTTGCTCGAGATAGGTATACTGCCACTTCCATTGGTGGCCAACAATTTTGATGGTCAGCGCCGCATGTGTGTTATCTTCCATCCGCATTAAAAGTTTGGTCGCAGGGATCGCGAGTGCCACTAAGATGAGAAAGGGAATGATAGTCCACAGAATCTCCAGCTTGATATTTTCATGAAAAGCTGCAGCTTGATGTCCAGCTGATTTGCGGTGTTTGATAAGCGCATAAAACATGACGCCAAATACAATAACACCAATGATGGCACACACATAAATTGCTATCATGTGTAAATTGTAAATATCATTACTGAGCGGTGTGACACCTTTGGGCATATTCATCTGCCAAGTGTTAACCGCTGCATAAAGAGGTTTAGCCAAGATTAAAAAAAATAATATTAATGTGGTACTCAATCGTTTAAGCATCCTCTTCCCTTATTTTTTGTTCGACTGCATGCTGATGTTTCTGAGGTACAATTTCTAACCACTGTGAGCGTGATAGTGAGCGGTTTAGGAGGTAATCCACCGCGGAAATAATATCATTATCCGAGCAAGTGACACAGGCACCTCGATAGGGCATGCTGTTAAAACCATCGATAGCATGCGTATAGAGTGTTTGTAGGCCATTAGATTTTAGGCGTGAAAACCAACTGGGCCCATCACCGATGATGGGTGCGGTCATGCGTCCATCTTGATGACACGTCATGCACGATTTTAAATAGACCTGTCGGCCTCTATCGATGGATGGCTCTTGATTCGATGGTGCAAGACCAAGAGGCTCTGTACTGACGACCGTTTTTAAATAAGTTGCGATAGCGAGTCTGTCTTCAGTTGTCATGTAGATTAAGCTATTGTGATTGACTTCTGCCATTGGACCTGCGACGGGTCCGGCGTTGTTGATGAGTCGATTACGTACAAAGACTTGCTCTGCAATGTCTTCACTGCTGACAGATTTCAGCCCATCACGTGTGATGTTAGGTGCCCAATAACCATCAATAAATCCACCGGTGAGATAGTACTCTGTTTTTGGCGCACCCAAGGGATTCAAAGGCGTGTGGCACATACTGCAGTGGCCTAATCCGTCAACGATGTATTTACCACGATTCCAGGCAGTAGATTGTGCATTATCAACGGTGTATGGGGCGTTGACATAGAAAAAGAGAAGATTCCATCCCAGTAATGAAAAGCGTGCTCCAGGCACATTGAAAGGAAAGAGGAGTGGTTTGTTAGGTTGATTTATTGGAGGAATACTCATGAAGTACGCGTACATGTCTTTGGCATCATCTTCTGTCACATTTGCAAAATAAACAAAAGGGAAGACGGGGAAGTAATGCTGACCTTCTGGATTTTTACCCTCTTTGAGCGCACGTACAAAGTCTTCCTCACGCCAATTTCCAATACCTGTTTTTTTATCGGGTGTAATGTTGGGTGTAAAGAAGCGCCCAAAAGGTGTATCGATTGCGAAACCGCCAGAAAATGGGGCTCCTTTATGTTTTACGTCGGTATGGCAGGAAATACAATCTCCCATTTTCGCTAAATATTCACCGTGTTTTATTTTTTGAAGTCGTTCACCTTGAGCGTCTTGTGTCAACGGATATTTGGGATAGTAGGGGCTCTGCGGCACGACTTGAGCGGCCACTAACCCACTTGTGCTGAGTGCTGTTAAGCACAGGATGAGTGTTATCTTAATGAAATGCATAGTGTATGAAAATCCTACCTGATTGTGACTTTCTCAAACCTGCAATTTTAGCGTTGCATTTTATAACTTGCAAACAATCATTTAAGAAAAATTTTGATTTTCTTGCACTCACCGGAAAGTTCGAATATGTTATTTAAAGAATGGTACTGAGGATGAGCATGATCATGCGACGATGGTTAATTTGGATACCTGCATTTTTATTGTTAGGTGGTTGTGCGTCATTCCATAAAACGAAGCCACTTGATTTTCTCTCAAAAGAACGTGTGAGTAAGCCACAGTATGCGCGATATGTGAGTGTGACACGCAGTTTACCGCCGTTTGTCAATGTAAATATTAAGTTGCCGGTCAATGTCAAGTTACATACAGGATGTCGAACATCAGAGGTGATCTTAAGTGGTGACGCGCATGATATTCCACGAATAGGGACGACCGTTAGAAAGCAAACGTTATATGTCACATTAGGTAGCCTAAAACCGCATATGACGAAGAAAAAAATAGTGTATGGTCCGGTGGAGATCGATATTTGTATGTCCACAATTCATCAATTTATTTATCGTGGCAAGGGGCGCGTGGTAGGACAAAACATTACCAGCAATGCAATGGAAGTCATGTTGAATAACTCAGGGTCAACGCGTTTTGAGGGTCAAATTAACCTCCGTAAACTGACGATTGTCGGAGCGGGATATACTGAAATTAATGGTATTCAGAGCGATTATTTGGCGGTGTATTTGCATGGTCGGCCCAAAGTCCAGTTGACAGGTGTTGCAAATATGGACATTGTTGCTTTAGGTGCGCCGAAAATGAGCTTTTACTGGTTGAAGGCGCCGTTGTTTAAACTACGTGCGAAGGGAGGTGGTGGCATTATTCAGATGGGGGGCATCGCCGATAGATTAGATGTCGAGCTTGATGGCAACATTCGATTTGATGGCCGTTATATCCGAGCCAAAGAAACGTTTGTTAAAACACATGGGCATGCTATTGCCTATATTTCAACGGCATTGTATCAGCACACACTGGCCATGGATGCGAGTGATATTTACTACTATACATTGCCGTTGACGAATTCGAATTTCATGGCTAAAAATGGTGCGGTCTTAGATATGCGTAGCTGGGAGTTGCAGTTAGAGCAACCCTTCTCATCTTATAATAAGTCAAGTTAAGTTGAGTGTGTCTATGATGCGTTGTAAGTCATTGTCTAAAGGCAGTATGTGTGCGGAGTGTTCTAGCCATACCGTTGAGGCGTTTGGCAAGCGTTCAATCATGGCTTGTACTTTATGATTGTTAATCACTTTGTCATATTTGCCTAAAAACACAATCGTATTGTTCGTGAAAGATGTGAGCTTAAAGTGATCAACTAATTGGAAAATTTCATGAATACAAGCAATCGGTAGTTTTTTAAAAGTCAGCTCACCATGCTCGTTATTTAAGATATCACCACCTCGACTTGAGATAAGTTGAATACCAAGCTGTCTACACAGCCTTACCATAAAAGATGAAGCAAATGGTATATAATTCAGCGCCAAAGCAGGTGCTAATAGATAAAGGTTTTGTACAGGCTTGATTTTTGCTAAGTGACAAGCAAGTAAACCACCTAATGAGAGCCCTACCACGTCTACGCTTTGATAGTTTTTAGCAATATCATCAAACGTTTGTTCAATGTAAGCGAGCCAGTCAGCTGCTGTTACTGTTGCGAAATCGGTTAAGCTTTGACCATGACCCGGCAATAGTGGACAAAAAAGAGCATCGTAGCGCGTGAGCTGATTGAGCATCAGGCGATAAACAGCAGGAGACGATGCAAATCCATGGATTAAGATCAGTGCTCTTCCTGATGCTGCTTCTTTTAAGCTTACAGGTTGAAGTAAGTGTACCTTATCTTGGGTTAAACCAGACAAAATTTTCCCTTGTCGCATAAAGCAAAAGTCATCTAGTGTTGTCGTGTGATACATTGTTCTATTTCATCCTTTTTCGTTGACAATAAAAGCAGTTTATGCAATAGTCTTGCTGCGAGGTTGGACTTGCTATGTGTCATTCCACTGGGTCAATTGGCGACACACTGATTGGCCCTTTCTATTATTTATTATCATGGTCGTGATTTTTCTTATAGGTATATCATGATGCGCATACATGTTCTAGGGATAGGCGGCACTTTTATGAGTGCGTTGGCTTTGCTGGCAAGGGAAGCTGGCTATACTGTCACAGGAAGTGATACGAATTGCTACCCTCCAGTGAGTGATTTACTTGAGAAGCAAGGTATTGTATGGGTAGAGGGTTACGACGATTGTGAGGCTGCAAGGGCTGCCGATATCTTGATTGTGGGTAATGCAATGAAGCGTGGAATGCCTATTATAGAGAGCATGCTCAATCGCGATCAAGCGTACACTTCTGGTCCGCAATGGTTAGCCGAACATATTCTTTTTGAAAAACAAGTGATTGCTATCGCAGGCACACATGGTAAAACAACAACAACGTCGATGCTTGCGTTTATTTTACAGCAAGCAGGTGTTGAGCCAGGGTTTTTGATTGGTGGTGTGGCGCCCAATTTTGGTACAAATGCGAATTTAGGACAAGGCGCTTGGTTTGTTATAGAAGCTGATGAGTATGACAGCGCATTTTTTGATAAAAGACCGAAATTTATGCATTATCGCCCACGCATCGCTATTTTGAATAATTTAGAATTTGATCATGCGGATATTTATCCACATTTAGGCGCTATTCAGCAACAATTTCACTATCTGTTACGAACGATTCCAAGTGATGGTGTGGTTATTCATCCTCGAGATGATATCGCATTGCAAGAAGTATTTACAAAAGGACAATATAGCCAGCATGTAACGTTTGCATTAGATACAGATGCTAATTGGTCAGCACGTCTTTTAGATGGTCAAGGTCAGCAGTTTGAAGTGTTATTGAATGGTCAGCCTGTTGCAGAAGTAGCCTGGTCTTTAATGGGGCATTTTAATGTAGAAAATGCATTGGCCGCGATTGCGGCAAGTTACTATGCGGGTGTTGCCCCTGAAGATGCGGCACGAGCGATGACAGCATTTATGCCGGTGAAGCGCCGACTCGAGATAACGTCAAGTGCGCATGGCATAACGGTGTATGATGATTTTGCGCATCACCCGACGGCGATACAAAAAACGATACATGCATTGAAAAGTAGCCAGCGCCATACACGTATTATTGCCGTGCTAGAATTTGCATCCTACACCATGCGTACAGGTGTGCACAAAGAGCGAATTTCAAGCGCTTTGCAAGATGCAAATGAAGTGTATATTCTTAATCCCGAAGGTTTCTCAATCGATGATATTGCAAACTGGCAAAAGCGCCCCCATGTTTTTGAGACATCTCAAGGGATTGTGGAAGCAATCACGACAATTGTGAAGCCAGGAGATGCAATTCTTGTGATGAGTAATCGTGGATTTGAGAATATTCATGAAAGATTATCTCAAGCGATTCAACAGACGCACAGTATAACTACGAATCTGTCTTCGTAGTGCGCTTTTTGTACCAATATAGGCATGCAGCGGGTGATAGCATCAGCAGTATACCTAACATAAAGACGAATCTAAAATGCGAAGTGCCACCCAAATTGATAGCATTTTCAGGCGGAAAAAACCCGATGATAAAACTGATGATACAGCCAATAAGACCTAGCAAGCAGGTGAAGTAATATCCAATTTTCCCACCAGGTACAGCAAAAGGTCTTTTTAGATGTGAGAATTTACCTTTCAGACGAATCGCGGCTAAAAACATCAATACGTACATGATTAAATACAACTCTGTGCTCAGTGCCGTAAAAAGCCAGTATATCCCGTTGACTGTTGGTAGAAGGATGTAGCCACCACATAAAAACGT
>JAHFRX010000164.1 GCA_023266075.1 Legionellaceae bacterium
ATTACCACATCTTGCCGATGGCTTTAAACCGGTTCAAAGACGTATTGTCTATGCCATGTCAGAGCTCGGCTTAAAAGCCACCGCCAAACATAAAAAATCAGCACGAACGGTGGGGGATGACTTAGGTAAGTTTCACCCGCACGGCGACTCAGCTTGCTATGAAGCGATGGTCCTGATGGCGCAGCCTTTTTCATATCGTTACCCTTTTGTTGATGGACAAGGAAACTGGGGCTCCGCAGATGATCCTAAATCATTCGCCGCCATGCGCTATACAGAAGCACGCCTATCTCCCTATGCTGACGTATTGCTCTTGGAGCTTCAACAAGGTACCGTCGAATGGGTAGATAATTTTGACGCCACATTACATGAGCCCTCTCTTTTACCCGCAAGACTACCCAACGTATTACTGAATGGTGCCACAGGCATTGCTGTGGGCATGTCATCTGATATTTTACCGCATAACTTAACCGAAGTGGCCAATGCGTGTATCCACTTGCTAGATGACCCAGAGGCGACGCTCGATACATTGATGCGTTTTATTCCTGCTCCTGATTTTCCAACACACGCAGAGATTATTACACCCAAAGAAACACTGCGCGCTTTATATGCAGAAGGCATCGGCTCCATTAGAATGCGCGCTATTTACGAGGTTGAGCACAATCAAGTCATTATTACAGCCCTCCCCTATCAAGTATCTGGTGCTAAAATCATTGAGCAAATTGCACTACAAATGCAGCAAAAAAAAGTGCCCATGATTGAGGATTTGCGTGATGAGTCCGACCATGAGCATCCAACGCGCCTTGTCATTGTGCCCCGCTCAAATCGAATAGATATCGACGGAATGATGTCACATTTATTTGCAACGACGGACTTAGAAAAAAGCTACCGCGCCAACTTTAATATGATTGGTTTAAACGGAAAACCTGCCGTTAAGAACCTCGCAACCATTCTCAATGAATGGCTTATCTATCGCCTTGACACGGTTAAAAAACGCCTGGAACATCGCTTAAACCAAGTGCTAGAACGGCTGCATATCTTAGATGGTCTGTGGATTGCTTACCTCAATATTGACGACGTGATTGCCATCATCCGTGAAGAAGACCATCCTAAGCCAGTACTGATGGACCGTTTTCAACTCTCACCTATTCAGGCAGAAGCTATCCTGGATCTAAAATTAAGACACTTGGCCAAACTTGAAGAGATAAAATTACGTGCCGAACGTGACAATCTAGACAAAGAACGCAACACCCTAGAGCAACTTCTTGCTAGTAAGACAAAATTAAAAGCGCTCGTTAAAAATGAGCTGATCAACGATCGCTCACAATACGGCGACCCCAGAAAGTCCCCTATCGTGACACGCCGTGATGCACAAGCGCTGAAAGAAGAAGATATCTTACCGAATGAGCCCATCACCACTGTCCTTTCTGAAAAGGGATGGATTAGAGCCGCCAAAGGGTGGGATATTGATGGCAGCACATTAAGCTATAAAACCGGAGATGCTTTTAAGGCACAAACCATGGGTCGCAGCAATCAACAGGTCGTTTTTTTCGACAGTGAAGGCAAGGTTTACTCTCTCCCGGGCCACACCCTCCCTTCAGCGCGTGGCCAAGGCGAGCCTTTAACAGGAAAGTTAAATCCTGCAGAGGGCACGTCGTTCGAAACATTAATCAGCGGAGATCCTGAAACTTGGGTATTGATTTCAACAGATATCAGTTATGGGTTTATCACACAACTCAGTGAACTACATGTTAAAAATCGTAATGGTAAAGCATGTTTAAAATTACCAGAATATGCAAAAATATTACCCATACGTTCAATTGCTTCACGTGAAAGAGATCTCATTGCTTGCGTATCAAATACAGGGAAGCTCCTCATATTTCCAGCAAACGAACTTCCTGTATTAAGTCGAGGGAAAGGCAATAAACTCATGAACATTCCCACACGTGCTGCTGCAACACGTCAAGAGTTTATCATCGACGTGCAAACACTCACACCCGATGATATTTTAATCGTTCAATCCGGCAAACGACATATGTCATTAAATACGCAAGATAGAGCACCTTATTTCGGAAACCGAAGTCAGCGCGGACATCTCCTACCTCGTGGTTTTCAGCTGGTGACTCAACTCAAAACACGGACAAAAGCAGATGTATCATGAGCGCCTTTTCTTACAAAACTAAGCGCCTGCATTATCTCTTTATCTTCAGCTTATTTTTCTTAAGTCTCATGTATACCGGGATGCTATTGCATTATTGTCATGTAGGCATCGATCTAACCGACGAGGGCTTTTATCTCAATTGGATAACAACCCCATTTAATTACCCCGTCTCACACACGCAATTTGGTTATATTTATCATCCATTGTATCGCTTGTTGGGTGAAAATATAGTCCTCTTAAGACAAGCTGATTTTCTCATTTTATTAGGATTGACGGGGTGGGTCTGTCACGCACTTTTACAGTTATTATTTAAAGATCACCCTGATTTTTCGCGCTCCATTTTTCGCTATATGCTTAGTTTTTCCATGGCGAGTGTTATCTATAGTTTTTTTGGTGCTTGGTGGTGGCTACCGACGCCCAGCTACAATAGCCTCGCTCTGGAGGCTTTACTCATTACAACACTCGGCTTTATCAAATTACTCGATAATCCTCAAAAAGCAACAGGGTGGTTGATCTTAGGCGTTGGGTGGTGGCTTGCTTTTATGGCCAAACCAACAACAGCAATAGCATTAAGTCTATGCTCTATACTCACGATATCCTTTTCAAGCGCACGAATAGCGTGGAAAAAATTTCGATTCAGCGGTTTCGTGGCTTTTGGTTTATTTTGTATATCCGCACTCATTATCGATGGCTCTATTACCGCTTTCATCCTGCGTTTGTATCAAGGTGTTGACGCCATGACATTACTATACGGTGGACATGCATTTGAATTCACGTCAGGTCATGAATTTCTTCACGATAAACGTTTAATCATTATTTTTTTAAGCCTTGTGGCTTTCACTTTTTTAATCGTGAGCATTTCTTCTCATTTTTATCTGAAGTCACAGCTCGTTTCTTTAAGCGTGCTCGCCTACATGATTTGGATGATTATCAGTCGTCACTGGATGCTACCGCCTTTACTTGCACCATCGGTCAATATCTTACTCTTTGCGGTACCAACAGGTGCTAGTCTTGCACTCTTGCTTATCCATACCCATACGCACCACAACAAACAAAACGGCACTTATCGCGCACTATCTGTATTTTTAATCCTTCTACCTTATGTTTTTGCGATTGGTACACGCGGTAATATTTGGACAACGGCGATGCGTATAGGTATTTTCTGGATTTTAGCAATATTTCCCTTACTCAAACAAAAAGACACGCAAGAATTTAGCGCGATGCAAGCCATCATCAGTCTCATATTTTGCTCTCTTCTCATCACAACAATCCTCACACAATTCAGCATGTCTTATCCCTACCGGCAATCGCAATCTCTCTTCGAGCAAACACACGTCTTCGATATTGAAAACCGACATGGAAAAATCACAAGCCACCTCATTATTTCCGATGAAGACAAACGGTACTTAGACGACATAAAGCATAGTGCCGTACAACATGGATTTCACCCC
>JAHFRX010000165.1 GCA_023266075.1 Legionellaceae bacterium
TCACCACAATCAGTATTGTCGTCAAAAACATACCTGAGGCGCTCACATTTCTTGGTATCAATACAGAGCAAGCCGTAAAAATTCTAGGGCATGACGGTGGTGCACAAGCACTCAAAACATTAATGACCTTGCCATTCGAGCTCGCCACAATCAGCATTTCCGTCAGCAATATACCTGAGGCCTTGACGTTTCTTGGCATCAATACCGAGCAAGCCGTAAAAATCTTAGGAAATGGTGGTGGTTCACAAGCATTCAAAACCTTAATCACCTTACCTCGCGAACTCGCCACACTCGGTATTTTCGTCCGTAATATACCTGAAGCGCTCACATTTCTCGATATCAATACAGAGCAAGCCATAAAAATTTTGGGACATCATGGCGGCGCACAAGCACTCAAAGCCCTCATGACCTTACCTCGCGAACTCGCCACACTCGGTATTTCCGTCAGTAATATACCTGATGCGCTCACATTTCTCGGTATCAACAGAGAGCAAGCTGTAAAAATCTTGGGGAATGACGGCGGCGCACAAGCACTCAAAACGCTCATGACCTTACCTCGCGAACTTACCACACTCGGTATTTCCGTCAGCAATATACCTGAAGCGCTCACATTTCTCGATATCAATACTGAGCAAGCCGTAAAAATATTAGGAAGTAGTGGCGGCGCACAAGCACTCAAAGCGTTAGTTCTAGCAAAAAAACGTAACAATTTTGAACTAACATCAGAGCAACTCGATATATTGCTGGACATACTCACAGATTCAGATGTTGTTTCACCGCAACATGAAGCGCACGCACCACAAGGTGTTTCGGGTAACGATACCCTGGACGATGATCGATTATTACTATTTCTTCAGTCCATCGAGGAGACTTCCTATGAGCAACCCATAGACGAATATTCCGACCATCGATTTTTTAAACGTACACTGGAAAAATCAAGTCATTCAAATGAAATGGATACCCAACCTTTAAAAAAATTTCACCATCAGTGAAACGTGATTACCTTTGCATTTTCAACTGAAAATTTTCCTCAAGAATTTTTATACGTTGCCGATATATCGGCAACAATAAACACGGAGAAAACATATGAAAGAAATCACTTCTGGGCCTCAACACATCCTTGAAGTAAGTGAACTTTATAACAAAATGCTACAAACTAAAGCCGCATGGGAAACCAAAGTATCACTCATTAAAGCTGCTATCCAAAATGGCGACTACGTCATTCATCCTGAACATATTATCAATCAAATGCTCAGCGATATAGACACTCGCTCAACAGAAACAGTAGGGCAATAAATACTAAACGCCACTTTAATCTACACGCATGCATGACTTTATTTGAGCATAGGGTGTGGTGAATCAATAGCAGACTTAAATTCTCCAAACTGCTGAAGCGCTTCAAGGGTCCATCGCTCACTATCTATCCCCGCATTGTATCCATAGCAGCAACCAGAAACACTATCCACCATGTTATCAAATTCTTCGACCATTTCCCGATGGCCAAGAACAGCAGCAACATACTCTTGGCGCATATTATTCTTGTTCCATTTAGCCTCTTCAAAGCCCTCCCATGCGCGTGGGTTGAGATACCTTGAATGTACAATACCAACAACATTATCAAACATATTACGACTCAACGAAGATAAAGGCATGCTAGAAAAAATACTTTCTTTCAATGATTCAAATGCCGCGTCGTTCAGAAGCCTGTGATCAAATCGCGCACGGGGCGAACGTCTTTTAAATTCTTGGCTTAAATAACGAGCAATAAGCACTTCTTGAGGTATAACCACTTCTTCTATACGACTGCTCATGATGATTTCTCCTTAAATGACGGTGTTATATCACTTGAAAATTATATTTTGCTATCACCGATAACCTACTGACAGTATAGCCTATAAAATGAACAATTTTTTGCGCCATACAGAACCCTCCGGCTTGTCTTCAATGTCAACACCCATGCTAAACAATTGATCCCGAATCTCATCTGCACGCGCCCAATCTTTAATTGCGCGTGCGGTTAACCGCTCTGCAAGCAATTGCTCAATCTTTATGCGCTCATCTTCTGCCACACCCAGTCGTAGAAATACTTCCGGCTCAAGCTTCAATAGACCCAATTGATTCGCAAGAAATTTGAGTGTTGCCGCCAATGCTACATCTTGGGTTTTATTGATTTCATGCGACAATTCAAAAAGCACAGATAAAGCAATGGGCGTATTAAAATCATCCAGCATTGCTTGATTAAATTTTGAAACCCAGGCGTCAACAAACACCGTTTCTTGTACGGCTTTATCACGTAGCGCTTGATAAAGCCTAATTAAAGCTTTTTCAGCCATTTGAATCGTCTCTATTGCGTAATTTAAAGGACTGCGATAATGACTACTCAATAAAAAATAACGTAATACCTCAGGATGATGCGTTTTTAAGGCATCTTGAATCGTCAAAAAATTACCTGTGGATTTGGACATTTTTTCATGATTAAGCTGCAACATGCCAACATGTAACCAATAATTTGAGAAGGATACACCCGTGGCGCATTCACTTTGTGCAATTTCATTTTCATGATGAGGAAACTGTAAATCCGAACCACCGCCATGCATATCAAAGTGCTCACCCAAAGCATCTATTGCCATTGCAGAGCACTCAATATGCCATCCAGGACGCCCTTCTCCAAAAGGAGAAGGCCAACTCGGCTCATTGGGTTTCGCGCGCTTCCACAGTACAAAATCCAGCGGAGAGCGTTTTCCTTCTGCCACATCTACACGCACACCGCTCATCAATCCATCTAAATCTTTGTGCGCAAGCTGACCATAACCCTCAAATCGCGCAACTTCAAAACAAACATCGCCATCATCACTCATATAAGCCACATTTTTTTCAATAAGCCGCTCAATTAATCGAATAATCGTTTGAATAGAGGTGGTCGCGCGCGGCTCTATTGTCGGTGGTTGACACCCTAACATGTCCATATCTCGATGCATTGAAGCAATATACGTCTCTGTTAATGTATCGATTGAAACGTGTTGTTCAAGCGCACGTGCAATAATTTTATCCTCAATATCGGTAATATTTGTCACATAGGTCACATCATAGCCCATGACTTGCATAAAGCGCACAATCACATCAAAACATACCGCAGAACGCGCATGCCCCAGATGACAGTGGTCGTACACGGTAATACCACACACATAAAGACTGATTTTTCCTGGGACGAGGGGGACAAAAATTTCTTTTTGCCTGGTCAACGAATTATATACTTTTAAGTTCTCACGCATTCACTTTACTCCACGTATCCTTCAAATCAACCACGCGATGGCAAATGCGTACTTCTTCTTTTTCACATGTGTTCACAGCGTAATAACCCAAGCGCTCAAATTGCAATACGGTATGCAGCAGCGCATTTTTCAAGGCGGGCTCTAAATAGCCTTGACGCTTTTTCAAAGAGTCATGATTTAAAAATTGCATAAAATCATCTTCACGCCCAGGATTCTCGTCTAAAAATAACCGATCATATTCCAACACTTCAATAGGATGCGCAAATTGTGAAGACACCCAATGAATCACACCTTTCACTTTACGACCTACGGGGTTTTGTCCTAAGGTTGCCTTA
>JAHFRX010000028.1 GCA_023266075.1 Legionellaceae bacterium
AGCATTCGTGTCACCACTCCCTCCAGCACAAACAGGCATTGCACAATACAGTCGTATGCTCTTACCAGCACTCGCTGATTATTATGAGATTGATGTTATCGTAGCTCAGCCGGACGTCAACGATGCATGGATTCAAGAGCACTGCCCCATACGCACCGTCGAGTGGTTTACAGAACACGCACATGATTACCAACGCGTCCTTTATCATCTGGGTAATTCAACTTTTCACACGCACCAATTTGCGTGTATAAAAACAATTCCGGGTGTTGTTGTTTTACATGACTTTTACTTAAGTTGTATTATTTCTTATCTTGAAATGATACAACAAAAAACATGCTGGTCAGAAGCACTCTATCATGCTCACGGCTACAGTGCTCTTTTCTTTCGCCATCACTTGCCACATCTTTCGTTTTTAGAAAAGCATTACCCTTGTAATGCAGAAGTGGTTCAATCAGCATTAGGTATGATTGTCCATGGAGAGGAATCTCTTCGTCTTGCGAAACAATGGCTCAAAGAGCCTCATGACAAACCTTGGTTTAAAATTCCTCATTTAAAATCACTTCACACCATGACAAAATCTACAGCACGTCAACAGATTGATATTCCTGAAGATGCGTTTATTACAGCAAGCTTTGGTTTCTTGGCATCGAGCAAAAAAAGTCTCGATATTTTAAAAGCCTGGGCTCACTCAACACTACGCTCACAAACGAATCATTATCTGATTTTTGTAGGAGAGGCCGATCAACCGTATGAACAAATACTCAAAGCTTATATCGCAGAGCAAGCCTTAACGTCTCGCGTCATCATTACAGGATGGACAGACAATATATTATTCGAACATTACTTAACCGCCGCAGATATCGCGGTCCAACTTCGTACCGATACACGTGGTGAAACTTCTGGCGCTGTTTTAGATTGTCTTGCAAGTGGATTACCTACGATTGTAAATGCGCATGGTTCGATGAAGGACTTACCCGACGATGCTGTACTCAAGCTCTCAGATGACTGCCCGACAACCGAACTCATTACCGCATTAGAGCAACTCGCCAATCATGCCGTGTTACGCGATACACTCTCTACGCACGCCACAACATATATTCAAATGCACCACGATGTGTCTCGATGTGCAAAAGCTTATTTCGATGCGATTGAAAGCAGTTATACGACATTACAACCGCTGACATTGCTGAAACGCATTCAACAACTCGGTACATTTAACCATCAGGATTGGTTACTTATTTTAGAAAATGTGGTCATGAATCAACCCCCGCGTGCTATCAAACAACTTCTCATCGATATCACTAATTGGGAAAAAGTACCCGCACCACAAAATGCACTTTACGAACATGTACTGCGCCAACTCATTCATCATCCACCAACAGAATGTCGTGTTGAGCCCATCTATCAACGCCCTCATGAAAAGTGCTTCCGCTATGCAAGAACATTTATGTCTAAATGGTTAGGCTTTCCAGTTAAAGGTTTTACTGATGATATCATCTCCACACGAATGCAAGATGCTTATCTATCCCTTTATCCGATAACACCTCAGCAGCAGCAACTCACGCAGGTATTACAAAGACGCGGGGTGCGCCTTTATATCCAAAATCCAGACGCACCATTCGCTACAGATGAAGATGAGCTCCGTCAATATCTCAAAAATTATTTTCCTTACTGCTCATGGGCATCATCACTCAACACCATGGAGACCGTTTGAGTAAAACAGACGCTATTGCTTTTTTGTGCATCACCACTGTTTTTTGCCTGCTTTTTTATTTAGAAAATGCAGGACACCCGATCTATCACAGTTTACTGAACAATTCAGACTCACTTTACCTACCGATATTATTTAATAACTTATTCACTCACAATGGTCATATCAGCGATTGGTATCTCACACCAGCGCCTTATTTTTTTCCAGATTATTTGCTTTTTAGTATCGCTTATATGGCGTCAAACACCATCCCATCTCAGGTGTTTATTTATGCAACACTACAAATTTCGCTACTGCTTGTCTTGCTCTATTTTTTCTTTAAATTTTTTGCACCATCAACAGCACGCTACAGTAGTTTACTCGCGACGCTTTTACTGGTTTATTTAGGTCTCAAAGAAATACAGCCTTATCCCTTACTCTTTCATAGCGCGTACCATTTTGGATGTTTCTTAATGGAGATAATGGCATCCATATTGTGGCTTAACTGGTTTAAAAAAAATCGACATAACGACTTGATATTACTGATCTTCGTTGCGTTTATCACAACCCTTTCAGACTCGCTTTTTTTTACACAATGGATTTTGCCATCGCTCCTTGCTGCTTGCCTCTTCAAACATCAGCATAAACAACCTATCAACATACGTGACCTATCACCATGCTTAGCGAGTCTCTTTGGGTTCGTTCTTTATCCTTATGTCGTCACACACGCAACGCGCTACTCGATGCGCTTCAATATTCACCAAATGCCAACGCACTTACTCGAAGTCAAACGTATTTTTCTCCAAATTTTCGCACAAGGACCCATCGTCAGTCTGTTTATTTTGATATTTTATGGGACGCTAAGCGTTATTTTCATCCTTATTCTCTTAAAAAAAATTCAACTTCACCCCACAGTTGCTGTTGGGTATGCTTTCCTTTTGATTGCCACAGGCACAACGATCATGCCACCACTTGTTGTCGCGCATTTTGAAGCAACGAGTCGTTATTTTATTCCCATATTCGTCTGGCCGGTGATCGTCTCCATTGCCGTGCTCACAACGAAAATCAACATATTTAGGCGGCTGACCTTGCCGCTGTCTGCGATATTAACTGGGATACTCGTTATGGCGTGTGTCACCTTTTGTCAACAACATCATCATCAAGATTACTATCCAAAGGAGCTCGCGTGTATTGATAATATGCTAAATCACTACCCCAATTTACATCATGGTATCGCAGAATACTGGGACGCAAAACGCTATCAAGCCTATAGTCAACATGATCTCACTTTAGCGCAGTATCATAACGAGCGCTTTCAACATCATTGGATAACATCAGAGGATTATTTTCGCTCTTCTTATGATTTTGCTATTCGCAAAGCTGAAGACAAAACATCGCTCACAACAAGACCACCGCTCAAGATTGTGCCATGCGGTACACGTACACTGTGGATATATGGACAAAATAACTTAGTCATTAGACCGGATTATCCGCATCAATAAAGTAATGTGTAAGATCATAAGTCGTTGCTAAATGCTCACCTAGTGACCTAACGCCTAAACGCTCAGTGGCATGATGCCCACAAGCAAAATAATGAATATCGTGCTCTTTTGCTTGGTAGTAGGTCCTCTCAGACATTTCCCCACTGAGATATGCATCGACACCCAGCAATGCTGCATCGTCAATAAAATCTTGTGCCGCACCACTGCACCACGCGATATGCTGAATCATCGATTTCGGCGCTTTAAGATGTACGGGTAAACGCTCAAATTTTCCAGTGAGCAATGTCATAAAATCCTCTGGATTTAGCGCTTTTTCAAGTGTGCCCGCCCATAGTAAATCTCGATTTTTCCCCTGACGATGTGACGTAACATCGCGCACATCCAGTAAACGTCCAATACAGGCATTATTACCAATCACGGTATGACAATCTAAGGGCAGATGAAACGCAAATAAGTTTATATCATGCACCAGCAACTGTGCAATGCGTTCACGCTTAATCCCTAAAAGCGTTGGCGCCTCACCACGCCAAAAAAAACCATGATGCACTAAAAGCGCGTCGGCTTTATGCTGAACGGCCGTTAAAATCGTCGATAACGACGCACTAACCGCTGTACAAATAACACGAACCTCGTCTTTTCCCGAGATTTGTAAACCATTCGGCGCGTAATCTTGAAAAATTTCTGTGTTCAAATACCCGTTTAAATACGTCGCTAGCTCATCTCGTTTCATGATTTAATCAGCAACACGCTTAATATTTGCACCTAACTTTGAAAATTTCTCTTCGATACACTCATAACCTCTATCAACATGATAAACACGCTCAACGATGGTTTCACCTTCAGCGACAAGACCCGCTAAAATCAATCCTGCAGAAGCACGTAAATCTGTTGCCATCACCGGAGCACCCGTCAAATGCTCCATCCCTGTAATCGTTGCCGTGTTGCCATTTAAGCGTATTTTAGCGCCCATTCGCTGCAACTCTTGCACATGCATAAAACGATTTTCAAAAATAGTTTCGACAATGGTTGATGCACCATGAGCCACTGTATTCATTGCCATAAACTGTGCTTGCATATCTGTTGCTAAACCAGGATACGGTGCCGTTGAAATATCAGTCGCCTCAGAGCGCAAACCATGCATATCCAGTGTCACCCAGTCCTCACCCAGTGTCAGTGAGGCGCCAGCTTCTTCAAATTTACACAACATAGAGAGTAGATTGTCTGGGCGAACATGTTTTACTGTGATTTGTCCGCGTGTGATTGCTGCGGCAGCCAAATAAGTCCCAGCTTCGATGCGATCGGGCATCACGGTATATTCACCACCGCGGAGAGAATCCACGCCTTCAATTTCAATCGTATGTGTACCTTCACCACGGATGCGCGCGCCTATTTTATTTAAAAAATGCGCCAAGTCAACGACCTCAGGCTCACGTGCCGCATTTTTAATCACTGTTTTACCTTCAGCGAGCACTGCTGCCATCATGATATTCTCTGTACCAGTCACCGTAATGGTATCAAACATCAATGTTTTGCCTTGCAGACGTCCTTGTACTTTCGCCTTGATATAGCCATTTTTTACGTCGATATCAGCGCCCATCGCTTTCAATGCTTTCAAGTGTAAATCAACAGGTCGCGTACCAATCGCACAGCCTCCTGGGAGCGACACATCTGCTTGACCAAAACGTGCTAACAAAGGTCCTAGTACCAAAACCGAGGCACGCATCGTTTTCACTAATTCGTAGGGTGCAACAAACTGATGAAGCTCACTTGCATTTAAACTCAGCGTTGTCCCTTCTTTCATATCGATTTGTACGCCAAGCTTATTCAACAGTTGTTTCATGGTTTGTATATCTTTAAGCTTAGGAATATTATGCAGCGTGACATGATCTGTTGCGAGAATTGTTGCAGCAAGAATCGGCAGCGCTGCATTTTTCGCACCCGAAATAATCACCTCACCTGATAATGGCTGTCCGCCATGAATAACAAATTTATCCATGATTTTTCTCCCATTCTGCTACTGTCCACGTTTTCATCGTCACCGCATGCAATTCGCCTGACGTAATCCAATCCACCAATTGTGCATACACCCATTGCTCGCGCTTCATTCTAGGTAAATCAATAAATTTATCTGAAACCACTGTCACCTGATAATGATAACCATCCCCTTGAACTTCAACACGATGTATACCCGCTATTGCTTCTAATCGCTTTGAAATATCATCGACACTAACCACTCAAATGCCGCTCCACAATGAATGTACACCACAAAATTCCGCCAACGCACTCACCTGCGTTGGCATACCCTCAACAACCAAATGTTTACCATGCCGCTGACAAAGACGCTTTGCTTCAATCAATAAAGCGAGTCCTGCGCTATCACACTGCAGAACGCCACTCAAATCAATGCACACACGTTCTATCTCTGATTGTTCCAAAAGCAAATGAAATCTTGACAAATCAGACATCACCGTGTGAAATGCTAGGACATTTGTGGGCGTAAACGTCGTAGTATACATGTTATGCAGCCACTTTGCGCTGTTTCATTTGTGAAATAAGCCCTTGTATGTTTGAATTTTGCAACACTTGTGCAAATTGATTCCTAAAACTTTGTAACAGGCTCACGCCTTCAACACTCAAATCATAAACTTTCCAGCGGCCTCCTTTCGTCACCAAAGCATAACTCAGTGGGATTTCTTGACCATTGTTACGCTTAATCACACTATTCACACGTGCAAATTTATCATCTACTGATTGTTGTGATGAGAAGGTAATCGTTTCACCCGAATACGCGGCTAACGGTGCAGCATACGTACGAATAACTAAATCAGTAAACACTGCTGTAAACTCTTGACGCTCAGCAGAAGTTGCTTTATTCCAGGCGTTACGCCCCAAGACAGAGCGAGACATTCCCACAACATCAACATGCGGTAGTAAATATTGTCTTACGGCATGCTCAATGATGGCATGATCATCTTTGAGCTTAGATTGGTTGACCTTCAGTGTTGTAATAATCTGACCTGCAGCGCCCTCAAGCATAGGAACAGCAGAATCAATCGCCCAACTTAATGTCGCAAAACACATCCATAACACACCAAAGAACCAGTTAAATCGTCGCATGACATCACCTATTTATTGATAGAAAATAACAACTGTCCAATTAAATTCTCTAACACCATCGCTTCTTGTGTTTTAGCAATCAAATCGCCTTGTTTTAAATAAGGATGCGCTGACTCCTCACCATCAAAGCCTGGAACAATACTAATATAGTTCGAGCCTAACAACCCTTCTGTTAAAATACGTGCGGAAATATCATCGTAAGGAATCGATACATCCGAGCGCAGTTTTAAAGTCACTGTTGCATTCAGTTGGTTGGGCTGCAACATAATTCTCGACACCTCACCAATCCGAACACCGGCCACAGTCACCGGCGCGTGTACTTTTAATCCACCAATATTCACAAAATCAGCATTTACTTCGTACGATTTCCCAAAAGATGCCGTCGAAAAGCCACTCACTTTAAACACTAAAAAAAGTAAAGAAAACAAACCAAACAACATCAATAGTCCCACACTCATGTCTATCCGTCGTTGTTTGTTCATTACCAATCTCCAATCATCACCGCTGTTAATAAGAAATCAAAACTCAATACAGCAAGAGAGGCAAATACCACAGAACGTGTCGTTGCACGACTAATCCCTTCCGCTGTCGGCACACAAGAAAACCCTTGAAAAACAGCCGTCCAAATCACTAAAAATCCAAAAACAAGACTTTTGATGACCCCATTGAACACGTCTGTTCTAACATTTAAAGCATTTTGCATATTGGACCAAAAAGTTCCTGCATCAATATGAAGCCATAGCACACCAACACAATAACCACCCCAAATAGCCACAGCAGAAAAAATTAACGCTAAAATCGGCAAACCAATCACTCCCGCTATAAAACGGGGATAGATCACGCGTACTAAGGGATCAACACCCATCATATCCATACTGGCAAGTTGCTCCGTCGCTTTCATCAAACCAATTTCAGCCGTGAGCGCTGAGCCCGCGCGTCCTGCAAACAACAACGCACTGATAACAGGCCCCAGTTCACGAATCACACTTAACGCTAAAAGTTGCCCAAGCTCACTTGTGGCGCCAAATTTTTGTAATGTGTGAAACCCTTCTAAACCAACCACCATACCAATAAACAAAGCCGAAACCACAATGATAACGCAGGATAACACACCCACGAAGTAAAGTTGTCGCCACACGTCGCGCCACAAATGACGAAAATAAGGTTGACGAAAAAGCACGTACGCCAAAAATCGTCCTGAAGACCCAACGGCCTCCACAGACGACAAGGTGTTTCTGCCAAGACGTGCAATCGCATCAAACATCGAGCAACTCCTCTAAATAAACACGCGCAGGATAGTGAAAAGGAACAGCACCATCCGCTTCCCCGTGCATAAATTGTTTTGTATGCGCGTCCGTTGATAATTGTAGTTCTGCTGGTGTCCCCTGTGCTATCACTTTACCATTCGCTAAAAGGTACACATAATCCGCAATAGCACATGTTTCTGCAACATCATGTGACACAATAATCGTCGTTGTTCCAAGCAATTGATTAATGCGTTTAATCAAACGCACCAGCACACCCATAGAAATGGGGTCTTGGCCTGTAAACGGCTCATCGTACATCATCAATGCCGGATCCAGTGCAATTGCACGCGCTAAAGCCACGCGCCTTGCCATCCCACCCGAAAGTGCTGCGGGCATCAGTGTGGCAGCACCGCGCAAACCCACCGATTCGAGTTTCATCAGTACAACATCTCTGATCATCACCTCACTCAACTGTGTATGCTCACGTAAAGGAAAAGCGACATTATCAAAAACAGATAGGTGTGTGAATAAGGCACTATTTTGAAAGAGCAGCCCCATTTTCTGACGCGCCAAATTCAGCGCTTTTTTGGGTAATTGATGAACCAAAGCGCCGTCAACGAAAACGTCACCGGAGTTCGGTGTCAACAACCCACCAATCAGCTGCAGCAAAGTCGTTTTACCACTACCACTCGGTCCCATAATCGCGGTAATTTTTCCCCGCGGCATGGTAAGATGAACGCCATCAAAAATAACACGCGATTGATGTGCGAAAACAAGATTATGAATAGCGACGCAACTATCGTCCATTGCAGATTTTTTTAGTGGTTATACGTTGAGTATACACCGCACTATTGATATTTTTCCACTGCTTCACGCGATACTTCTTCGAGACCGACATCGTATATCAATTCACTTGAGTCTAAAATGTGCTCTATGGTAAGCTTAAGCCTTATTTTTTTAATATCATTGACTTATGAACTTTTGCAAATTGGGCTTAGCCGTTATTGAAACGGAAGCCCAGGCCGTTTTTAATCTTGCAGCACGTCTTGATGAGCGTTTTGAAGCGGCGTGCCGGCTCTTATTAACCTGCCGCGGTCGTGTCGTTGTGACCGGCATGGGTAAATCGGGTCATATTGGGAAAAAAATCGCAGCAACACTCACAAGCACCGGGACACCCGCTTTTTTTATGCATCCAGGGGAAGCAGGCCATGGAGACGTTGGCATGCTGACTACAAATGATATCGTACTCGCTATTTCTCACTCTGGAAATACACATGAGATCATCACACTTATCCCTACAATTAAACGCTTACGTATTCCTTTAATCGCACTCACAGGCCAGCTTAGCTCACCGTTGGCTCAAACGTCTACGATACATCTTGACGTCAGTATTACACAAGAAGCCTGCCCTTTAGGGCTTGCGCCAACGACCAGCACAACAGTAGCTTTGGTCATGGGGGACGCAATTGCTATCGCTTTATTACAAGCACGTGGTTTCACTGCTGATGATTTTGCACGATCTCATCCTGGTGGATCGCTCGGTAAAAAGTTATTACTCAAAATCGACGATATTTTTCATCAAGGTCAAGGGGTTCCCGTTGTTCACGAAGACGTCACGGTAAGAGAAGCATTAATCGAAGTGAATGCTAAAAAACTGGGTATGACATGTGTCATCAATAGTCAACATACATTAGTTGGCGTGTACACTGATGGCGACATTCGTCGCACACTGATGGGTGATTATGATATCAACACGACACCTTTAAAAGCGGTCATGTCACGACAATATCGCAGTATCTCTCGAGATGCACTAGCGGCTGAAGCCTTGTCTTTGATGCAGGAGCATTGCATCACGTCTTTAGTCATTGAAAATGATCAACACTACCCTGAAGCAGTCATTCACATTCATGATTTACTGCGCGCAGGTGTTATCTAACTCTGGAAAAATGATGAATGACTTCATTGATAAAGCCAAAAAAATTAAATGTGTCATTTGCGATGTCGATGGTGTTCTCACCGATGGAGCGCTCTACTTAGACGCTACTGGTAATGAAATCAAAGCGTTTCAAGTCTTGGATGGTGTAGGGTTAAAACTTCTCATGTTCGCCGGCATTGAAGTGGCGGTGATTACGGGAGCTGTCACCTCTATTATCGATCATCGTATGCAACAATTAAAAATCACGAACTACTTCAAAGGACAAGTGAACAAACAAATCGCATTTGATACATTGAAATCTCGCCTACAGCTTACCGCAGAAGAGTTCGCCTACATTGGTGATGATTTACCCGATTTACCTATCATTCGACAAGTAGGCCTTGGGATTGCTGTTGCCAATGCGGTCGAACAAGTCAAAACTGTTGCACATATCATCACGAAGCAATCTGGCGGTAAAGGTGCTGTACGCGAGGTATGTGATTTTATTTTGCATACGCAAGGCAAATTCGAACTTGCACTCGACAAATATTTAACCTCCTAATATGACCACGCGCCTTAAATCACTCACCTTACTGAGTAGCCTATTCATACTGATCCTGTGTTGGAGTCTCAACCTCAAAACAACGCTGCCTTCGGTGACCTCAAAAGACACATTAGAAAAACTCAGTGATGTACGCATCACACATTTAAAAGTCCAGTTTTTTGATGAAGAAGGCCATCTCACACATCATCTCAGTAGTCCATGGATGGCGCATATCCCCTACCACAACACACATCGGCTCACATCACCCCAATTTATCATCACACAGCCCGATAAACCGCAATGGATTATTCGCTCAGACAACGCTATCGCAAAACAAAACGGTAAAGAAATTATCCTCTCTCATCATGTGACGCTCAAACACAGCCCGTTTCAAGCTTATTCTGAAGGGATCATTGAGACAGAGCAACTTCACTACTACCCCAAAAAAAATTATGCCATGACCTCTGTTCCCATCACCTGGAAACAACAAGATAATGCCGTCCTCTCGCACGGTATGAAAGCCTATTTTGATGACAATAGAATTGACCTATTTAATGCAGAGGCAACCTATGAACCTACAGCATAGTCACTGCATTCAATGTGTTGCGATGATTCTTATCGCGACAACACTTCACGCAAGCCCCATCAAAATCAATTCAGGTCTTGCATCAATTCATCAAACCTCACATCAACATCTTTTTACACAACAAGTTCAAATGGATGATGAATACCAACATTTACGTGCAGAATGGGTTCAAGTCACGACCGATGATCACAATCAACTATTATCAGCCATTGCACGAGGCGATAGCACAGCACGTGCACATGTGTGGTCAACAGAGAAAACACCGATACTCCATGCTTACGCCAATGAAATTCAATACTTCCCACGTGAGCATCGTGTCGTACTGATTGGGAACGCACATCTTTCAGAAGGAGAAAACTCGTTTTCTGCACCCAAAATTAGTTATAATACCCTAACGCAACATATTATCAGCGAAGCACAGGGACATGAAAGGACAACCATTATCTTAAGCCAAGACCATGAACATCTTATCCGCTAAACATTTAAAAAAATCCATCAAAGGCCGAATCATCGTCAATGATATCAGTCTTCATATCACGCGTGGTGAATGTGTAGGCCTATTGGGGCCCAATGGCGCTGGGAAAACAACGTGTTTTTACTTATTAGTCGGCTTACTGAGCACTGACGAAGGCGAAATTTGGCTGGACGATCAACGCATTACAAAAACCACCATGGATGAGCGTGCGAAGCTTGGTCTTGGTTATTTGCCTCAAGAAGCATCGGTTTTCCGTAAGCTCTCCGTGAGCGATAATATTCTTGCTATCCTACAACAACGAAAAGACTTATCACGTGTCGCACAAAAACAACGTTTAGAGGCATTGTTAGAAGAGTTTCATATGACACACATGAAAGATACATTGGGCATGCGACTCTCTGGTGGCGAACGGCGACGTGTCGAAATTGCACGCGCTCTTGCTATCAACCCCAGCTTTATTTTGTTAGACGAGCCTTTTGCGGGTATTGATCCCATTTCGGTCATCGATATTAAAAAAATCATCGAACATTTATGCGAATCGAATATCGGGGTACTCATCACAGACCACCATGTGCGTGAGACGTTAAGTATTTGTCAGCGCGCTTATATTATGAATCAAGGGACGCATTTATGCGAAGGTTCACCACAACATATTTTGGAAAATAAAGAGGTTCGGTCCATCTATTTAGGCGACGAATTCAAGCTGTAGCGGGCACATGCAGTATTTTCCAATCGTAAGATGAGCCTGAAATAATTATGAAGATGTCGTAGTTAGTTTTGGTTTTAAGGTTTTACTTTTAAAAATTATTTATTTGTTATTGTAGTATAAAAAATAGATGTT
>JAHFRX010000029.1 GCA_023266075.1 Legionellaceae bacterium
CTAAATAATCTTCCGCTGTTTTCTTCATTTTACGCAAGACTTCAGCAGAAATTTGTGGTGGTGCTTTGTCCTGATTTTTAACACACACCCAAGCATCACCATTGTCCGCTTTGATAATCTTGTATGGAACCATTTTAATATCTTTCTGTACCACTGCATCGTCAAAACGACGTCCAATCAAGCGCTTAATTGCATACAGTGTATTCTCAGGATTTGTCACAGCTTGACGCTTTGCCGCTTGCCCAACAAGCACTTCTTCGTCATTTGTAAACGCAACAATCGATGGCGTAGTCCGATGTCCCTCAGCATTTTCAATCACCCGGGGTGTTTTGCCTTCCATAATTGCCACACAAGAATTTGTCGTACCTAAGTCGATACCAATAATCGATGATGCCATATTTTTGCTCCAAATTAATTTATATTTATAATGATGATAATTGCCATATAAGGGGTAATTTTAATATTTCAACCCCAATACTCATTTATTTTGAAACGATGACGCGCGCTGGGCGAATAACACGCTCACTTAACACGTATCCTTTCTGAAACACAGTCAACACAGTATTCGGTGAAACCTCCGTTGACGGTTGTATCGACATTGCCTCATGTTGTTGTGGATCAAATGAACAACCAATCGGATCAATTTGCTTCACACCCGCTTTATCTAAAGCTTCTAAGAAAAGCTTCATGGTCAATAATAATCCTTCATGCAAAGACATATCGCCTTGCTTTAGCGCAAGTACTATCGCCTGCTCTAAACTATCTGTAACCGGCAGTAAACTATTCACAAATTTTTCTAAACTATAGCGATGTGCATTTGCAATATCGCGCTCAGCACGCCTACGGATATTTTCCACCTCAGCCACTGAACGAACTAATTGCTCCCAATGCTCGTGCGCTTTCTGCTCCGCAGCCGTCAATTTATCCTCTAATTCTTGATAAGAAGGATGGGAAAGCGCCTGAGTTTCCTGTTCACCAGACGACGCACCACCCTCTTCTTCATCTTCCTCTGCAAAAGATGTATGTTCTCTTAGCTCTTCTTGCATTTCATGTTCTGCTTTAATTTTAGCCCAATCTTTATTACTCATCTCTCAATACACTCCAAGAAAACCAATCTTCTCTATTTGGGGATGGGTCTTTAAAAATCAAGGGGGCGTTTTAGAATTTCTTTTGTATATTCGCTTGCGTCACTTTTTTAAGCATTGCATAATCACGCCTGAATTCCGCCACTTACCGTTACAATATGCACACCTGGTCTTTGTCTTCTTGGACTCACTATCTTTGTTCACAAGGCATCGAGTATCCCGATGCAGATGCACGGGATATTATTCTTAAAAAACTCCAACATTTACCAGCACTCATAACACTCAAAGAAATTAAACAATTAACGGAATATATTACAAAAGCGCAACATCAAGAGGTATTTTTATTACAAGGTGGAGACTGTGCCGAATCTTTTCAACATTGCCATCCCGATGTTGTCAAAAAAAAACTCAAAATCATGCAACAAATGAGCGCACTACTCTCCAACAGTTTACGTAAACCCATTATCCAAATGGGTCGTATCGCTGGTCAATTTGCTAAAGCACGCTCAGATGATCTCGAAACGCGTCAAGGCATCACGCTACCGAGCTATCGCGGTGATTTAATTAACGGCGCTGAGTTTACGCTTGAGGCACGCGTACCGAATCCTGCACGATTACTTGAAGGATATGATAAAAGTGCTCAGACACTTCATATGATTCAAACTCAAAAAAACCATCCAGACAGCTTTTTTACCTCTCACGAAGCCCTGCATTTACCCTATGAACAAGCGTTAACACGCCATGACGATGAAACAAAACAATGGTATTTATCATCGACACACCTACCTTGGATTGGCGTGAGAACAAATTCGATCAATAGTGCGCACCTTGAATTCGTTCGTGGTGTTACCAATCCCGTAGGCATCAAAATTGGGCCTCAAGCGACACCAGACTGGCTATATGAAGTCTTATGTCGTTTAAATCCACATCGTCTATCGGGTCGTATTCTTTTGATAACACGTTTTGGGACAGATTCACTCTCTGAGTGTTTACCACCGCTAATTTCACTCGTCAAACAAGAGCGCTTCCCGGTGACGTGGTCTTGTGATCCTATGCATGGCAATACTAAACTTACAGATTCAGGACTCAAGACACGAGAGGTCGAAACCATCCTTAAAGAACTGCAACACACATTAAATCTTCATCAACAACATGGCAGTCATTTAGCGGGTGTACACTTAGAGTTGACCGGTGACAATGTCACTGAGTGTATTGGTGGTGCACGAGGTATCCAAGAGCATCACTTACCGCATGCATACCATAGCTTGGTTGATCCGCGATTAAATTATGAGCAATCTCTTGAGGTTGCACTACAATTAGGGCTGATGCACGCCTAATGGTACAAAAGACTCATCTCGCGCACAGCATCTACAAGTACCGACACATGCTCCGGTGGTATATCCGGTGTAATACCGTGACCTAAATTAAAAATATGACCACTTCCATGCCCATAAGCTTTGAGTACATTCGAGACTTCTTGACGAATGACTTTAGGAGAAGAGCGTAACACAGCAGGATCAAGATTGCCCTGCAAAGCCACTGATACACCTACTTTTTGCCTTGCATACGCCAAATCACACGTCCAATCTATCCCCAACGCATGGCAGCCTGTTTTAGCAAGTGATGATAACCATAGTCCACTACCTTTCGTAAAAAGAATCACCGGCACATCAGGACAGTTTATTTTGAGCGCTTTAACAATCATTGATAAATAATCACACGAAAAAGTTTGAAAGTTCGCTGTGGTTAACAGCCCACCCCAAGTATCAAAAATCATCAATGCATTCACCCCGGCATGCACTTGCTGAGTTAAATAATCAATCGTCACTGTTGTTATCTTTTGCAACAATTGATGCATGGCTTCTGGGTGTTTATAAAGCAACGTCAATGCTTCTTTAAAATCGCGACTCCCTCGGCCTTCTACCATATAGCAAGCAAGTGTCCATGGACTCCCTGAAAAACCAATTAAAGGAAGCGTTGCTGGCATCTCTTGACGAATGAACGACGCCGCTTGTAAAACATAACTTAATTCATCCTCAACATGGGGAAGACGAAGTTGTGTAATCTCTGCTAAAGTACGAAGGGGTCTCGCAAAGCAAGGCCCATCACCCGCCTCAAAAGAAAGACCAAGCCCCATCGCATCAGGAATTGTTAAAATATCTGAAAATAAAATAGCGGCATCCAAATCAAAACGACGTAAAGGTTGTAACGCCACTTCACATGCCAACTCTGGATTTTTACACAGCGCAAGAAAATTCCCTGCTTTAGCACGCGTTGCTCGATATTCTGGTAAATAACGACCCGCTTGGCGCATGATCCAAAGTGGTGTACGCTCCACAGGTTGGCGATAAAGACTTCGCATGAAAACAGATTGTGAAAGATTAATCATGTATGTCGCTTAAAAAATAAAATACTGCCAAATTCTAGCAGTTGGAGGAGAGATGAATCAACTTGAAATCACTACTTTACGCACGAAAACACGTATTGGTGTCTATCCATGGGAACAACGTATTTTGCAAGACATTATTCTTGACATCACCATCCCACTTGAAGCATCTGTCGAAGACAATTTAGACAATACGATCGATTATGAGAAATTGTGTCAAGAAATCACGACATTCATTGAATCACAAGCATTTAATTTAATCGAAACAGTTGCTGAACAAGTATTTGAACTAATTCGAACACGTTTTCATGTCTCACATTTAACATTACGAGTGAGTAAGCCGCATGCCATTGCCAACGCTGGCAATATCAGTATTTTCATGTCCAAGTAACGTCGTCTTCGATTTTTTTTCAAACACAGATGCCATCTGTGTACTTATATTTTTTGATGGGAGAGATGGCGTCACCTGCAAAGATTGTTTTGGCGTTTTTTTAAGTTGAGCAATAATGTGCTCAGCAGAGTTATTATCATGTGATTTTAGTGACGCTATCTCCGCTGTCGAAACAGGTGCTTTTACAAACCGATACACATTCAGAAAAATGAAGCATGTTTGCACAATCATTAAAGCCGCGCCAACTGCGGGGTTTAATACAACACCAACACTCAAAAGTAATCCTGCTGCTAAAAATACTGTTGCAATATTGTAGAGCATGCTAAACCATAAATTTTCTTTAATATTTCGCACCGTATGTTTTGATATCATAAAAGCATGTAGTATCGGCCATAGCGATTGTCCCTTAATCACCGCGGCTGCATGTTGTTGCGTATGCGCGTCCTCGCCTGAAAAAATAGCAAACCCTATATCTGCAGCTGCTATCATCTCAGCGTCATTTGCACCATCACCCACTGCGGCAACACGCCAACCTTTTCGATGTAAATCATCAATAACCTTTTTCTTGGAGAGCAACGACTGCGTATTCGCATGACTTACACAATGCGCACGTACATATTGTTTAGGGATACCCAGTTGCTTTGCATATTCATACGCGGTTTCAACATCAGCACCCGTACACAAATAAGGACGTTTATGATATTTTTTGAGTGTTTGAATCACAGCCTTAGCATCTTTTCTTAACGTATCTTTCAAGACAACATAACCAATAAGCTTACCCTCTTTAGCAAGATACACAAGACTCTCGCCACCCTTAAGCGTCAATTTTTTGCGAAGAGCTGTCATCTTTGTAACCTCAATACCTTGGCGGGCGAGCAATGATTGGCTTCCTATCACATAGCGTGCTCCTTCATAACGTAAGACACGACCAGCATAATCATCCAGCGCAACATCATACTGCGAAAAACAAGCTTGGTTTTTACACTGAATTGCCGAATCGCGAATGGCCTTAGCTACAGGATGAATACATTTTTCTTCAAAATGTCGCATCAACGGCAACAAAGCCTGAGCGGATAAACCTGCATGCGGCAATATACCATGCCTCACTACGACAGGTTTCCCTTCTGTTAAAGTACCATTTAGATCAAACACAACACATGCTGCAGTATCCGCAAGTTCAAGCTTCTTTGCACTATTAAACACAACACCACTATCTGCAGCTTTTTTGATGCCCACTCTCATCGCTAACGGTGTAATCAGGCCTAATGTGCATGGACATGCAGAAACCAAAACTGCAACAGCAGACTGAATCCCTAAAGCAACTGAAAATATGGCACCCACCAAAACACCCGAAACAACGGCAACACTTAAAATGATTGGAATAAAGTACTGTAAAATACGTGTCGTTGTTGTTTCTATAGACGCTTTTTCTAACTTAGCATATGCAATTTTGGCATCCAAGCGCGCAAGATGAGAATTCAACGCCGTTGCGGTAACACGATAACGCAACGATTTTTTTGCGTGTGAGAGCAACGTCCCTGCATATAACTGCTCTTTCGCCATGATACGCCTTGGCATGTTACTGCCCGTCACAATTCTATCTAAAATTAATCCTTCATCGTCTTCAAACATCCCGTCTACAGGCAAGATATCCCCGGCCTTGATGAAGAGCAAATCTCTTTTTTGAATCCGTTTCAACGGCACACGTACGCGTTTTTCTCCTTCAAGACGCGTCACTTTAAGAGGTGCATCATCCTGAAAACGCCTCGTCATCAATTGCGTGCTTTTAAACGCCTCCTCGATAGCAAGCCCAATATGACGAAATCCAAAGATCAATAATCCTACCTCACACATCATAGGGAGCATTGGAAATATTAAGGAAGCAATAGAAACAAACAAGATACTCAGCGTACTTAAGGCAAATAACGAATCCATCGTTAACACGCCATTTTTTAATTTTTTCCAGGCCTTTTCATAAGATTCCATACCTAAAAACAATGTCAGCAAAAGACTCCATAACGTCATTACCCACATGACCCAAGGCGCCAAAGTCAGCATAGATAACCCAAGAAAGAGCACACCCATACTCATACCAACCAGGCCGAGAAGTCGATGTGAAAACCAGCTCGCTTTCTGATGAACTCGATTTTTAGTAACTTCGATACATGAAAAACCCACAGGCTCTAAAATTTCATTCAACACATCACGCATTTCGAGGTAGGTTGCAGGCTCCTCTTCAAAAGTCATCGTCAACGTTTTTTCAATAGGATCTACACCGAAATGCTGATCTTTGAAAAAAGGAGTGTCACGAAGCGCTTTTTCTACGGTATGAGAACAATTAGCACAAACAATATCGGGAATACTATATTGATACGCTAGAGACATCTTAGATTAAGCATCCATCTTGCGAACAATACCTTCAATACGCTCATGCAACGCCACGGCTTTCTTTGCGCGCTCAGCATCAAACTTATTTGCAAAAGGACCAAGAACAATACGAAACCATTGCACACGCTGCTGTGTCACAGGCATCACCGTGACAACGATACCTTTCAAAGACAAACTTGCTTTCATTTTTTCAGCATCCTGTGGACGTCGAAATGATGCCAGTTGCACCCAGTAACCTTCTTTTGCATGCGCCTGTTTTAATGTCGCTTCAATGGCTTTTTGTTCTTGCAACATCGTGTTGGCCTGCTGCGTTGCAAGATTCATGTCAATCGACAAAGACCGCGGTGTTGTTGGTGCTAGGACTTCTGCTGCAGTGACGTCACCCGATGCAACCATGGCCGTATTTGCACGATTTTCTTGTGTTAAAAGGGTATAAAACTCAAACTTAGGTTTAGGGATATCGGTAGATTTTTTGGAAGCAACGACAACTTGAGGTGAATTTTGCATTAAAACATGCGTATTTACCCATGCAAAAACTTCATTTAAATGGTAAAAAGTAGCCGCAGTATAACCTAAAGCAAAACCAATCATGACAAGAAAGATGTGCTTCATCAAACCACATCGCGGCTTAACCACCGGGCGTCTTCTTGTCGTATCGTATCTCGCCATAAAAACTCTCAAGTTATACTGCATCTAAAATAACGTGGCATTATATACCCAAGATACTCCGAAATGCGATATGTAAAGAAAAGACCTCAAAAATTCCCGCTTAAAAACTTGCGTACGAATAAAAATCACTGGATAATCTGCTCAATTTCATTCGCCCCTTTGAGTTATTTATGCCACAACAACTTTTACAATTCGTCACACAACATTGGACTTTATGTGCGGTGTTCGTAGCACTCTTACTCCTGGTTATACTCAATGAAATTATCTCACAAAAACGCAGCCCCAAGATGCTATCCACTGCGGCCGTTGTAGAATTGATGAATCAAGACAAAGTAACCATCATTGATATTCGTCCGCCAGAAACTTTCGCGCTCGGGCATATCACCCATGCACTTCATATTTCACCCGACGAGAAGAAAAAATTTGAGCCATATAAAACAAAACCGATTGTTTTAGTGTGCATGAAAGGCATTACAGCGAATAATCTGGCAAAAACATTAAAAAAAGCAGGATTTACTGAAACGATGGTTCTAAATGGTGGGATGACAGCATGGCAAGCTGCAGGACTGCCGACAATCAAAGGTAAAAAATAAACCATACTAAAACTTTAGGAAGACAACATGGAACAGGAAAACAAACCCGAAGTACAATTTATGATTCAACGCCTTTATGTGAAAAATCTTTCATTCGAGACAGTCAATACACCGCATTGCTTTCAACAACAATGGGAACCTGAGCTCGCACTCGATATTAATACAACACACACACCACTCGACAGCGCTGGTGTTTATGAAGTTGTTCTCAGCATCACAGCGACTGTAAAAAATAAACAGACAACAACTTTCTTAGTCGAAATTGAACAAGCCGGTATTTTTGGAATCCAAGGCACAGAAGAATCGCAACTCGATCACCTCTTAGGTAGTTTCTGCCCAAGCATCTTATTCCCTTATGCTCGTGAAGCGATTACAACCGAAGTCATGCGTGGTAGCTTCCCTCAATTGGTCATAGCACCGATTAACTTTGACGCGCTCTACTTACAACAAAAAACACAAAAAGAACAAGAAAATCAAGACGAGACCACACACTAAATACCATGACGACGAGCTTGATTGCAATTCTTGGCGCAGGATCTTGGGGAACAGCGGTTGCTATTCACCTCGCCAGCTGTGGGCATCGTGTTCTTTTATGGGGACGCGATGCAAAACAAATTAAACACATGAAAGAAAAACGATGCAATCAACGCTATTTGCCTGATATTCAGCTACCAGATACACTCACACCAACGACAAAACTCAGCGATTGCTTTGAAGCCGATCATATTATTGTCGCAACACCATCGCATACGTTTTATCAATTACTGCAGCAACTCCCTAAAACCTTACGTGAACTCACTTGGATTACCAAAGGAATTGATCCGGCAAGCAATCATTTTTTAAGTCAGCTTGTTTTTGATTACTTTTACCCAGGCTTTCCCGTTACGATAATCTCAGGCCCCTCTTTTGCAAAAGAAGTCGCACACAACCTACCTACGGCCGTCGTCATTGCGAGTAACAATATGGATTATGCGCAAATTATTCGAGACATTTTTCAAAAAACGACGATCCGTAGTTACTTATCCAATGATATTGTTGGTGTACAATTATGCGGTGCTATGAAAAACGTCTTGGCAATTGCATGCGGTATCAGTGATGGTTTAGCTTATGGTGCAAATGCAAAAGCTGCCCTGATTACACGAGGACTTGCTGAAATGACTCGTTTAGGGATGGCATGTGGTGCTGATACATCCACCTTTATCGGACTTGCTGGTGTTGGTGACCTTGTGCTGACGTGCACAGACGATCAGTCTCGTAATCGACGTTTTGGTTTATTACTGGGACAGGGCATGTCAATTGTAGCGGCGGAGAAAAAAATAGGACAAACGGTAGAAGGCAAATATAACGCGGCACAAATATACAGCCTTGCAACAACACATCAGATGGAATTACCTATCTGTACACAAGTGCATTGGATTTTACAAAATCATCACACTGCAGCAGAGGGCGCTGTACAACTGATGGCGCGTCCACTGCTTTAATATCTATAAAGCTTCAGCAGCCAGCAAATGCTCATAACGCACTTCACTCTCATCACTCCATGATTTTCTTGCATCATCCAGCATATAAGTATCCAAACCTTCACTGAGTTGTTTCGCTGTATCAATCATGACGGAAAGCCGCTCAACATCAATCGAAGCATTTCCTGACGTTTGCATAAACAAACATAACCCATGCACACTAAACGCACCGATATTTTGCAAATCAAAAATACCACTGGCAGTGGCCGTTGCAAGACTGCATAACACGGGGCCTTGACCGTTTGAATATTGATGTCGATGAAACAAATGACCTTCTCCAAAACGAAGACCGGCAGCCAATATTGTTTGCAAAAGCTCATAACCTGCAAGTTGTCGATTTTCTTTCGCAAGTAAAAAAATGACTAGCGTCTGCTGTATGTTCTCTTTAGAGATGTCCTCAGCGACTTTACGCTCTGATAGAAGTTGCTCCGGCGCTACTGGAGCACCTACTATCAGCGAATCTTTATTCTCTCGAACTAAACCTGGGGGAGGAGAAACCACACCAAAAGAGCCTTGATAACGCCCATTTAAACTAGGACGTGATGCTGCGAGTGGTACAGATGAAGGTTGCGACTGCATCAGCGTAGGTTCACGTGTGATTTTTCTCACGGCAATCACGTCATCAGAGACTCTGTCATTCATATTCAATACTGGCGGTTGTGGCGGTGTGAATGCTGCAGTACGGGGCGCTGCCTCGCTCACTTTTTTCATTTTCAACATTCGTACTAATGCTATCACCACACCCGTCAGTAATAAAACGTTGAGTATAAGACTCCAATTTGCTTGCATAAATACTCCTCACTAAACCAGACCTTCATCGCCTTATATGGCCATGCGCACTTAAGGCGATTCTATCTTGATTAGGACGTATTTACAATCTAACACCACATTCGATATTGTGTGGAACATAGCATTTTAATTGTAGTGCAAATCGTTGTAGTGCTTCAATACCAGACTCTTCCGCCTGCTTGCACCACTGCTGCAATGATTGCACAAGCTCTTTCTGACTATTCGCTGTCTTCAACCAAACATCTTGCAACGATTGTCGATACGTATACACCAAGCGAATTTGTTCAAACCGCTTTAAGACTTGAACCAATTTTAAATTTGCTGTAGCTGACAACACTGCTTCGCGTTGCTTCAGTAATTGACCCGCCGTTGATAACAAACGCTTGTCGACTTGGCAACGAATTTTCTTCAATGATTCTTGTTTTAAAATAGGTTGTATCACCTCTGTGTAATACGATGCGAGCACTTGAAAACGATTACTCACCACAGCACGAACCGTCTGTAAATCAACAGCACCCTTGGAATGATCAACAATGATCTTAGGCGGCAATTTTTTCACTTTCGCTAATTTTAAAAAAGCTAAGATTCGAATGTAAAACCAACCGATATCGAATTCCCACCACTTCACAGAAAATTTTGCTGAGGATGCATACGTATGATGGTTGTTATGTAACTCTTCGCCACCCACCCAGAAAGCAAATGGAAAAAGATTCGTCGCAGAATCATCGCATTCAAAATTGCGATATCCCCAATAATGCCCAAGTCCGTTGATGACACCAGCAGCCCACAAGGGAATCCAAAGCATCTGTACCGCCCAGATACTGATACCCGGGATACCAAACAAAAGGACATCAAGCAAAAACATTAAGAATAAGCCTCTTGCGCTGTGTCGTTGATAAAGATTTCTTTCTATCCAATCATCTGGCGTACCATGCGAATATTGCTTCACCATGTCTTTATCTTTTTTGGCTGATTGATAAAGTTCAGCGCCTTCCCAAAGCACTTTTTTGATCCCTAATACCACAGGGCTATGTGGGTCTCCCTCAACATCCGTCATCGCATGATGTTTTCGATGAATAGCAACCCACTCCGAGGTCACCATCCCTGTCGTTAGCCATAACCAAAATCTAAAAAAATGGCTAATGATTGGATGCAAAGACAAGGCTCGATGCGCTTGGCATCGATGTAAATAAATGGTCACAGAAGCAATCGTCACTTGCGTAAGTACAAGTGCCGCAATCACATAACCTACCCATGATAAGTGTAAAATCCCAAACATGCTTTCGTCCTATGTTTATCATAATATGCGATCTATTATAACCTAAACAGACTAAAATGTCACATTTTGAACAAATGCGGGGATTGGCACCAAACTTACAAAAAATGTAACTATTGAAGTTCTTATGATATATCAGTATAAATCCAGTCTCTTTATTGTACCGATGGGTAAAAATAATCTATGATCATTTGCAGGAAACGGAATGAAACCAAAGTGTTGATAAAAATTTACGGAAATCGCATCTTTAGCATCAACAATGACTGCAACTATTCCAATTTGATGGCTTACAGCAAGACTTCGCTTAAGTGCATCAATCAACAGGAGTGCGCCAATCTTTTTGCCCTTCATACTTTGATCTACAGCTAACCGTCCCAATAGTATTCCAGGTAAAACTGGGTATCTTGGTAATTTTTTGGCTAACTCATGCGGTAGCTCACCAGGAAATATTCCAATGGATGAAATAGTATAAAATCCCCAAATATGGTTAGAGTTTTGCTGTGTCAATATGTACGTAATTGCAACATTTTTTTTAATATCCTGACCCGCTTGTATTTTGAGATACTGATCTAGTGCTTCGGCGCCACAAGCAAATAAATCTTTATTATGTTTCTTATCCAATTGCTCGATTCGATATTGAGATGAGGAGGTACTTGTTGTCATTTAGATCCAACGTCCTTTTTGTACTGCTCTGCAGCTCTTAATAGAGGAGCGGACGCCTGTGGCGGATTTAACAACGCTTGAATAAAAACGTCCCGGTCAACCACCGACAAGCGCAGTTGCTGGTACTCTTGTATAACACGAACGGCC
>JAHFRX010000166.1 GCA_023266075.1 Legionellaceae bacterium
ATAACTTTTCTTCATGATTGAGTAAAAAAATTTCTCCTTTGTATGTGACCAAACGAATGTTGTTTGCGTATGTATTCCCCGATTTAAATGCGAGCTTAGTTGCTACGTGTGTTGTTGAGGGAAGCGCATTCGCTGTATCTAGAATATGGTCATTACCAAAAGCTGAGACTAGCGCATGTTCTTGAGGGATAAGTTGTTTATATAGCTTGCCATCAGAGGTGTCGAGCAGATAAGCAAACCGTCCTTGTTGGTCTGTGTAAACAAGCGTTAGCTTTTTCCCACGCAAAGTATTGTCCGCAACAATCACATAACCTGAATCGTACCAAGCAGCAAGTTGTACGTTCTGGTTTGGTAGTGCGTTATCTGGATTAATGCCTGTCAGTCCTTCAATGATAAAAGAAATTTCCTTTCTCTCTTCAGCTAAAGTTTGGACGGATAGCCACCACGGTGTAGTTTGCTTTTCTAACCATTGTTGATTGACAGATAGAAGGTGAGATTGGCCTGTTGCATCTATTTCTAAAACGTGACCCTCTTCTGTTAAGGCAATCAATCTACCGCTTTGTTGGAAAAAATGCGTCAGTCCTGGGATAGTAATGCGTAACGCAATTGGCTTGTCATGACTAAGATGCGTATAGCCTGGTCCTTCTTGTCTATAAATTATTTTTTCTTGTGCGCTGTAAAAATAAAAAATTTCAGTTTGATCCAATTGTGCAATTGTGCCTACATAAGCTAAATCTTTAGGGACTGAAAAGGATGAAGATGATTCATCAAGTGAAGAAAGATTAGGTTTGATAATTAAATTGTCGGTAATACGTAGCCAATAATGAAGCGCTATGTTCTGTCCTGCTTGACTGAAGATGGGGACAGTCGATGTGTTGAATGTGACTTGTGCAGACTGTGCTTGAGGGTAGATAACGCAATCTGTTATCGCATCCTTCCTGATTGAGTCACTCGATTTAAACCAATACAACGTGTCCCTATTATCAGAACTCATACTCATCGCTAAGGTATAAGGTGAAGGTGTTCTGATAGATTGTTTGTTTAAGGCTTGCTGGAAGCGTTGTAAATCTTGTTGCGAATTCAATAATGAAGATAAAAAAGTTTGATCTCCAGTGATTGAGATTAAAGAGACTTGGTCATTTTTGATGCTGTACCAGAGATGCCCGGTCTGGCCATTGGTTAATGTCCATTTTTGCTCAATTTGAATCGCACCA
This sequence comes from Legionellaceae bacterium, assembly GCA_023266075.1. Classification (GTDB taxonomy): domain Bacteria; phylum Pseudomonadota; class Gammaproteobacteria; order Legionellales; family Legionellaceae; genus JAGVJT01. Next base: position 1,215 of record JAHFRX010000166.1, read on the forward strand.
TTTTCTTCCCAAGCCTTGATTAAAGGTGTGTCGAATAAAAAATGAAAGATGATCTGCTGATAACCTGTTGCAAGATCGGTGCGCCAAGCGGTACTTTTTTCTTTGTTATAGAAATAAACATGATCGCCTATAACACCTGCTAATTCAGCTTCTTTAATTTGCAGCGAAATGGTATTCAGTGAATCGATTTTTTTCGTGGCTCTTTTTAGCCATTTTAGTAAATATTGAAATCTTCGGGCTGTTTTTTTATCTTCGATAGTGAGGGTTTTAATTTGATTGGCGTAGGGAAGTTTTTTTTGCTCATCATCAAGTGCATAAACCTCATCTTGATCAAGCGGAAAATTTGTTGAGTAATCTTGTGGGCTGTACAGATTCAAATTAAATATTTCTTCTTGCTCAGGCTCAATAATGGAGGTTTGTTGCAATATATAGATAAACCTTTTCATTAGTGGCATAAAGGCTAAGTCAGTCCTTTTCTGAAATTGCTCAACTAGCTCGTGCAACGGATATTTGATAAAAAAATCAAGAAAATCATCCCATCTTTTATCAATGTTAGAGAAACGATTAGAAATCTCTTCTGTTTGAGCAATATATTCTAATATCTCACGGAGTATCGCCTCGTAACTACGATAAGTATGCCCAATGAAGGTGTCTTTTAAAATAGACAATTCCTGATGATAGTTATACAAAATACGCTGATGACGTACATCGTAAAAAGCACGCGTTCTGGCAACATCATCTTTCCATGCTCTTTGAAAAAAGCGACGATGAGCAGGATAGTTTTCAATTACCAGGTACGACTCAGGCATTTGATGAGAAGTAAGCGTTTTTAAATTGCTAAGGAGATCGTTGCTTAATTTTTGTTTTTCCCATTCAATAAAATCAATCTTCATCAAACGAATAGATTTCGTTTTGAAATCAACCTCACCTAAAGTTTTATTCACATCATAGATCAGTAATTTTTTTATTTTGTCTGCGTTAATGAAAAGTGTGTGGGTATCAATTTTTATTTTTTCATTAAAGATAGCCATGTTTTTGTATTGTGACTGCCATAAGCTAGCATCAATTACCCATGAGGAAGACGATGTGCCTTTTTGTTCAGCTAGTAAGACATTTATGCCTGGCTGTAGATTTAAATAATATTCACCGCCTGCGCCTTGAAATTCGTAAGTTAGTTTGCTTAACCTTTGTGCTGTTGAAGTTGGTATGTGTAGATAACGTGTTTGGTTATCTAACGTAATCGTAATTGTTGTGGCAAGATATTCAGTGACTAGTTCGGTAACTACATAGTGTTTGGTCGTACTTTTTCCCGTGCTTTTACTGTAGGTTCTAGTTGTAGGAAACCAATCGACGTTGGTACCTCTTATCAATTGCGATGTTTTGTCCTTGATAGGCGAGAAGGCTTTGACAGTTGATGTATAAACATAATACATCTTATGGTTAGGTACAGATGGCAAAATTAAGTGCTTGGCACGACGCCATGTCGAGGGCAGAGAGACCTCAATTGCATGACCAAGTGTTGGGCGAATCTCAATGTACTCTGGCCGCATACCAGGCTGTTCAATTTTTTCCGGTAATGTTTGTTGTGATCGATGGAGATATTGTTTACCAAACTTGAGAGAGCCTTTCTGCAAATCGAATGCTTCAATTGGTATACCATCAAATGGTTGTAACAGTAAATTTTGAGTAAGCTCATATCCACCCTGCGCATAGCTTTGAGTAATGTGGTCACAATACTGTCTTACTGCGTTAAATCCCTCACGTATTTCAACGTATTTTATATACAAAGACATAGAGAGATTGGCTCCTACTGATAAAACAATCACTGGTACGGCTACAAAGCTTAAACTAGCCGCGACGTTGATCGCCCCCGTAACGATTGCTGTCAAAGTAGCGGCATTAATCGCCAAACTGGCTGTATTCATAAATAGTTAAGCTCGTGTCAGCGATATCCAATAGAGTGCCAATCACGGGCAAGCTACGTGTAGGTAATTTGACTAATCTTAAAAGGGTTGAATTTTTTTTTAGAAACTGTGGTATGGCTATTTTTAATACGCGACATGTAGTTTGTAAAATAGACTCTGTGGTTTGTAATCCCCCTTGCATGAGTTGTAATCGATTGATTGTGATGTGCATAGTCAGTGCATAGTACAGTTGTTCTGACTCTTGTGCTTCAGGGATATCTCTCAATAAATAAGTTGCCTGACGAGCCAGAAGAAGAACGCTTATCACATCACTGATGTTTTTATTCAAAGAGGTAAATTGGGTGCTGGGTAGTCGATTTTTTTGATTGAGTACCTTGGTTTTTTTGGCAAGATACTGTTTTAGATTTAAAAACGAGGG
>JAHFRX010000167.1 GCA_023266075.1 Legionellaceae bacterium
GCATTTCATCTATCATGCATGATTCAAGCATTTACTGGCGGAGATTTTATCGTGCTCAATTTGAGCGCTGTTCGGTAGGCTTGCTTTAAACGCTTTGACTACGAAGTAGATCAAAAAAATCATACCAAAGAAAGGCGAGAGTATGGCGAGGCAATTCTATGGATTTTTATCTGAAACTGCTCAAAAAACAATATGTTGGAGAAGAGACGGTTTTTAGCTAGCTTCGGTAAGATTTTTTTGATGCATTCGTGCGTAAATATTTTCATGTTCTATAATTCTAGAGAATACTTTAGCCCTGTGGAGGTGAGTTATGTCTCGCAACAAAAATGACAATTTTAAAACTTTTTTTTCGTGTTTGACTGATGCTGGGGAGTACGCAAATAAAAAACGCGGGAACGAGGACAACGGGGATACTACAAGGTTTAAAACGTTGTCAATACCTACTGGTTATCAAATTGTTGGTATCTCTCCTGGAATCGCAGAAGCCTTGAATGGTTTTCTTAGTGAAATAATGAAGAAACCACAAGATTTATTCAGATTAGGTATGGATATCTATGTGGTGTACACGATTACGAAACTCTTCATAGATGAACTCAATAGTTGCGAAACTGTAGTTACGAAGGACGCACTGACTGCCTACGTTAAAGGATCCTTGTTAAAGAGGACCAACTCTGATCTTTTCAGCTTAGGTGGAGATTTAGATGTAATAGCAGGGCTGGAGTTGGAAATTCCGCTTATTAAGAAAGAGATTGCTGACTACATAGAGATTAAAAACAGTAAAAGCATGGATGAATTATTTGAAATTGACAAGCGTTTCACTGACGATATTTTAAGTCAGCCCCCCACCTACAGGAAACGTAAAGCAGAGCTTCAATGCATTATTGCCGCAATAAGCAAACCGAACAATTCGACAACTGCAGTGTCACAAGTCATCGTCCTCTCGCCTCCACCAACCGCTTCGGCAAAGCAAGATGATCAGCTTTCAACAATATCTGTTACAAGTTCAGCAACGGCCCAGGCTCATTCTCCTGACGGTAGCGGCACAGCACGAGATGAAGCGTTACTAAAGTTTGCAGGATGCAACGACGCTACGGTCGTTCCTGGCTCAGCTAGTGCCTTCTTTCAACGTGGATCAGCGCCGGCACCTGAGCAGCCGAAAAATTATCCCAAAGACGTAGATGATGCCCACGATTCAGATAATGATGATCCTCCTCTAAAGCCCCCCCTTAAACGCTAAGGAGCTGTGCAAAAATAACTTCGTTTCCTAGCTTAGGATTGAGTGCACAGGAAGGAAAAATGGCCAGGAATATAAGTATATTCCGGCATTTTGTTTTGTCAGAGAACCTGTTCGTGACATGCTGTTTAAAGTATTTCTATACGCCGAAATCAACAGATTTTTTTTCGCCCGTTTAAGTGAAAACATCACTTTTTCTTACTATACTTTGATCACATGATAGTTGAACGTCACTTTTGAAAAAAACACTGAGGTGTGTGATGAAAGAATTAAAAGATTACCGATTATCTCTAGTGACGCACAGAAGTGCTGTGTTAGAAGAGAATTGTGTATATCTGATGAAGCAAAAAGATGCAATTTTCTATAAGTATCTCACGAAGGAAGGGGAATTAATTAAGGGTGGACCGTTATCAAAATCAGACAGATTAGTAAAATTAAATCCAAAATTATTGTTAAAATTAGAAGAATTACAAGCATTAATACCAGAATCATCAGTTGTAGCTACACCCAATGTTTTTGTCACAGATGAGACGATACGTAGTGAGGTGTTGACAGCTTTTCAGTCGTTACAGTTAGCGCTGTCACAGGCTACGCCCCTAGAGCCTGATAGTGATGATGAGCCAGAGCTGTGTGCAGCCGGAGCATGCAGTTCCAAAGGCTATGAGACCTGTATTGTGTCAACTGTTCCTAAGCCTATGCAGAAAGACGTTCTGTATTTAACGTGTGTGAATGATGAGCTACGTTATTCCTGTATTTCACCTACCAACCAGGTATTAGATGCGATGTCGCTGAGCGATGATGATCATGACAATGTTTTTAAGGAGAAAATAAAAGGCAACTTTGCCGAGCACGTAAAAGCATTGCAATTTGCGATATTGGTTACAGCATTAGAAAGAATGCACATTTATTATGTCCGAGAGCCAGGCCTTGTCCTTGGTCCAATTCCTGGAATGTTTCATGTAAAAAATGAATCTCTTTCTTCTGTAATTCCAAAGTATCACGTGGATGATTTGTTTCGAAACACTGGTGTTTGTTATTCAAAGGCTAGTAAGTTAACTGGTGTTATGCATGATATGCGTGATGATCATAAATCGGCGGTCGTTATGCGTTCGATTGAAAATCAAGCCGAAAAAATTGCTTACACAGGGGAATACAGGCCAAATATGCCGACAATTGGTGCTGTTCATGTAGAAAGAAAAAGGAAATATGACGCTATTAAAGCACGGGATGCACAGAATGTTTCATCGACTGGAGTACCACGCGTTGGAAATCAGAAATGTCGAGTATACTTTATCCAAGGGGTTGATTCATTCACGATTGGATCGTTTAGATGTTTTAATCGTGCCGTTATTCAACGTGCAAGTCAAAGTAATTGTAACGAAAGCCCACATGCATTTCTATGTCATCCAAAAGATTATCTTCTTGATAAGACGCAGGGTCCTAGACTTGCAATGAGTGCACCATTTTTGTCTATGTTGCAATATTATTCGGAATTGGGCTCGTATAACGATCCGACAATTCCAAGATATACTCTTACCCCGGTCACCCATCGTAATGAACAGCTCGTAGTCCGTAACAATGATTTAAAAGGTGATAGTATTCCAATCGGTTGTGATTTACTGGCTGAATGGAAAAAAAAAGATAATTTTTCGACTTTATTCGAAGAAAAAGATGGATATATTCATCCGTATCCCGGTCAAGAAGAAGATGCTTGTAAATTCATACTGAACTACAAGGATGAGTTGCGTATTAATATTGAGCGTACTCGCAACTTTGGTGACGAGAAAACATCGGTGATCCACGTGACTGTTTTTGCATATGCTCGCGATAAGTATGATTGTAAAAATTTTGGATTTATGTGTGAGAGAACTCTGTACGAGCGGCCAACCGAAGTGTCTGACTCTACAGCATCTTCAGTCGCTGACGCTTTCAATTCGTCGGATCCCGCAGCAGGAGCTGTTTCTGCACCAGCAGAGTCGCGAACAGCGGCTGAAGAATCACTCGCAAATCCAGATGCAGCAAGGGTGGAACTGGGAGCGGGAGATGCTGCACCCTCTTCACCAGCCGCAACGAAATTAGTGGTAGACAGATGCGATCTCGCTCATTTAACAAATTTGTTTGAGGCTGCTGCTTCCGTCGGCATTATTGAAGCAATAGATAATCCAGATGTAAACATTACGTTAACCTTAACTTTGGTGGGTGCAGGTGCCTTTGGAAATAATCCAGAAGTTGTCTATCAGTCGATCTATTCTGCTATTGAAATGGTAAATCAAAGCGGACTGCCAAATCTTCAGGTAGCTGTATTTGGCTT
>JAHFRX010000168.1 GCA_023266075.1 Legionellaceae bacterium
AAACGCCCCAATGGTCAATACACGTACAGATTCGCCATATTTTTCACCAAACAACGCTACAGCACCACTTTGACTTGCCTCATGCACCGACATTTCATCGGTACACACAACAACATTTTCACGAATTTTCTCATTCACAAGTGTTTCAATTTCAGACAAATTATCTACAGAAAGCGCATCTTGATGTGAAAAATCAAATCGTGCACGTGTAGCATCGACTAGAGACCCTTTTTGTTGTACATGAGGGCCTAAAATACGCTTTAGTGCGGCATGTAATAAATGCGTTGCTGTATGATTCAACCGTATTGCTTGACGATGCTCTTGATTAATATGCGCATTCACTGTCTGACCACGCGTGAGCAATCCAGATATCAATTGTCCTTGATGCACAATCGCTTGACCAATCTTTTGCGTGTCGTGCACCTCAAAAACCGTGTCTTCTGAAAGCGAGTAAATGCACCCTTCATCTCCCACTTGTCCACCACTTTCAGCATAAAAAGGTGTTTCTTTAAGTACAAGCGCGGCATTGACACCTGGTTGAATGGTCTCAACTTCTTGTCCTTGATATAAAATCGCGAGGATTTGACTTTGCGATTGATGATCCGTATACCCTTTAAATGCTGATAAATGAAGCGACAGCGCTGCTGTTGCATGATAATCCTCATGAAACGTGCTGGCTGATTGCGACATCTCTCGCTGACGTTGCATGCAGATATCAAATCCTTCCATATCAACTTGTAACCCACGCTCACGCGCAATATCAGCCGTTAAATCAACTGGAAAACCATAGGTGTCATAAAGTTTGAAAGCCACATCTCCTGGAATTTTCGACGTGAGCTGCTGCATTTCCTCATTCAGTAAACGAAGCCCCTGATCCAGTGTACGAGAAAATTGCTGCTCTTCTTGAAGTAAAACACGCTCAATCTCCGCTTGCGCTTTGATAAGATCAGGATAAGCATCGCCCATCACATCAACAAGTAGCGCGACAATACTCGAAAAGAACGGTATCGGTAAACCCAAATGATGTCCATGTCGTACTGCGCGACGAATGATACGTCTTAGAACATAACCACGGCCCTCATTACTCGGCAACACCCCATCTAAAATGAGAAAAGAGCACGCACGAATATGATCAGCAATGACTTTGAGTGAAGGATGATCTTCATCCACCTCTGTTTTTTGAGGTAATATGGCAACAATCGCTTTTATCAAATGGGCGAATGTATCAATATGATAATTGTTGTGTACGCCTTGGACAACTGCCGCGATACGCTCAAGTCCCATTCCGGTATCCACAGACGGTTTTGGCAATGGATGCAACTGACCCGCTTTATCACGATTGTATTGCATGAAAACTAAATTCCAAATCTCAATATAGCGATCACCATCAGCATCTGGAGAGCCTGGAGGACCACCCGGAATATCCGCGCCATGATCATAAAAAATTTCAGTGCAAGGACCACAAGGACCGATATCTCCCATCGCCCAAAAATTATCTTTCTCACCACAACGTGAAAAACGCTGTGGTGAGATGCCCATCTCATCTAACCAGATAGCCGCTGCTTCATCATCGTCTTCATAGACAGTCACCCATAGTTTTTCGGGTGGCAAATTCAATATTTCTGTCAAAAATGTCCATGCATATTGAATTGCCTCTCGCTTAAAATAATCACCAAAACTAAAATTACCAAGCATCTCAAAGAATGTATGATGACGTGCTGTATACCCCACATTTTCAAGATCATTATGTTTGCCACCGGCTCTTACACAGCATTGCGCACTTGCAGCACGCACATAAGCACGTGGTTCTAATCCTAAGAAGGTTTCTTTAAATTGAACCATCCCTGCATTCACAAATAAAAGCGTCGGGTCTTGCGGCGGCACTAATGAGCTCGAGGGCACCACTTGATGGCCTCGTTTTTCAAAATAATCCAAAAACGCTTGTCGTATTTCAGCACTCTTCATTCATCTACTCTCTTCATCTAATCTTCAATAGCTTCTGGCTCAACATGATTCGTTGCCGTTGACTTCGCTATTTTTTTAGTCAAATATTCGTTTCGAATATGCGCTTCAAGCTCTGCCATCACCGCGGGATGTTCTTTCAAATACAAACGAACGTTATCTTTACCCTGACCAATTTTTTCTTGTTTATAACTATACCAAGCACCCGATTTTTCAATTAAACCAAGCTCAGCACCTAACGTAATAATTTCACCTTCACGCGAAATACCTTCATTGTAGTAGATATCAAACTCAGCAAATCTAAAAGGTGGTGCGACTTTATTTTTAACAACTTTAACGCGCGTTTCATTACCTAACACTTCCTCACCTTTCTTGATAGAACCAATGCGACGAATATCCAAACGAACCGAAGCATAAAACTTCAACGCGTTTCCGCCTGTTGTCGTTTCGGGGCTACCAAACATCACTCCAATTTTCATACGAATCTGATTAATAAAAATGACGAGTGTATTTGAGCGTTTAATATTCGCTGTGAGTTTACGCAAGGCATGCGACATGAGGCGTGCTTGCAACCCAACATGAGAGTCTCCCATATCCCCTTCGATTTCAGCTTTTGGTGTGAGGGCCGCTACGGAGTCAATAATCACCACATCAACTGCTGCTGAGCGCACCAACATATCTGCAATCTCAAGTGCTTGCTCGCCGGTATCTGGTTGTGAAATTAAAAGTTCTTCTAACTTAACGCCAAGCTTTTCAGCATAACTTGGATCTAGCGCATGCTCCGCATCAATAAATGCAGCAGTACCACCGTTTTTTTGACATTCTGCAATCACTTGTAGCGTCAGTGTTGTTTTACCGGAAGATTCAGGTCCATAAATCTCAACGATACGCCCTTTAGGCAAGCCACCAATACCGAGAGCAATATCTAAACCGATCGAACCTGTAGAAATAGCCTCAATATCAGGGATCGTCGCACCCTCTCCCATACGCATTACTGAGCCTTTACCAAACTGACGCTCAATTTGTATCAACGCAGCACTCAATGCTTTTTGTTTGTTATCTTCTATCACGGCCATTCGATTCACCTTTTCAACTTGCGAGTAAAAAATTATCCCAGGTTATGGCAACCCAGTAAACCCAAGTTCAAAGTTTTTTATCATAACTCTTGACCAAAAAAGCAAATGCATTTAACATCCGCAGCATTCCCCGGTAGCTCAGTCGGTAGAGCGGATGACTGTTAATCATTAGGTCGGCGGTTCGAGCCCGTTCCGGGGAGCCACACCAGTTCTGGATTGTGGCGAAAATGAAAATTCCAACCGACTCCTCTGGGTACACTTTGGGGTACACTTAGCCCAAGATGGAACATTAGGAACGAATCAATATGCCACTTATAGTCAACCTGTCATCAATACATACGCTTCATCCAACCAATAAAAGCGTCGATGCATTTGTACAGTTATGTAACAAGTACTCTACCGGATGCTTCAGTTCATGCCCCACTTTATTCAAGTCTTGGTCAAATTACGCATGGGTGATGTATCAGTACAGCATGAATGACAAACAGCTCATT
>JAHFRX010000169.1 GCA_023266075.1 Legionellaceae bacterium
GCGAGTGCTGTTTTTGAAAGTCAAACCAAACGTGATTGTGCAACTTTTTGGGGATTGGATGGGTTGCGCTATTTTTGTCAACATGCGACACATCCTGTCGTGGCGATTGGTGGCATCACATTGGGAAATGTTAAGCGTGTTAAAGCATGTGGTGTTACCGGCGTTGCAGTGGTTAGTGCCATTCACGACACGTTGTCGCCGATAGCCGCAGCTGTCGCACTTAAAGAAGCGTTGGAGGCGTCATGAATACGTTAGTTAATGCATTGAAAAAAAACATTGTCGATTTAAATCCCTTGGTTCTTAATATCACAAATAGTGTGACCCCCGATGTGATTGCCAATGGATTGTTGAGTTTAGGTGCTTCTCCTGTCATGAGTCATGATGTGGCTGAAATAGAAGAATTGGTGAGTTATGCGCGTGCGATAGTGATTAATATCGGCACGTTGGACGAGACGTTCAAGCAACTGGCGAGGACAACGTGCGAAATTGCAGAAGTATTGAAAAAACCGATAGTGCTTGACCCTGTTGGAGCAGGTGCGACACATTTACGCACGGCATTTGCAAAAGAATTGCTTTTAAATTATAACATCGCAATTGTGCGAGGGAATGCGAGTGAAATTGGCGCATTATCAGGCCAGCCGGGTAGAACGAAGGGTGTTGATAGCACCGATGATAGCCAAGTCATGAAAGAAGCCGCGCGTGTCGTTGCTATAGCGCATGACTGTGTCGTTGCGATGAGTGGCGCGGTCGACGTTATCACCAGTACAACGCGTTGTGAAAGCATTGCACGAGGCTCAGCACTTATGCCGCTGGTGGTTGGTTCAGGTTGCTTGTTGACGTCTGTTGTGGCGGCTTTCCATGCGGTGCATCAAGATGCTTTTGAGGCTGCTTTTTATGGGAGTTATTTTTATGCGTTATGTGGAGAGCGAGCGGCAGACATCAGTCTCTTGCCTGGGTCATTTAGAGTTGCAATGATAGACGCATTGTATCAATATTTAGAAGATTGAGGTGAATATGCGTACACAAGTTCCTATTGTAGTCAGTTTTGCAGGTACAGATCCATCAGGAGGCGCTGGCATGCAAGCGGATATGAAGACGATTTCAGCGACCGGATGTTATGCTGCATCTGTTATAACGGCGTTAGTTGCACAAAATACACAACAAGTGTACGAAATACATGATGTGCCGGCGACATTTATTCATGCACAAATTGAATCTGTGTTTAATGATCTGGATGTCTCTGCAATTAAAATAGGCATGTTAAATAAAAAAGAAGTGATCGATGTCATTGCAACAGCATTGGATCGCCTGCTGATAAAGCGCGTGGTGTTTGATCCGGTGATGGTCGCAAAAAATGGTTCACCACTTCTTGAGCCTGCGATGGTGGATTATCTGACCATAAGGATATTTCCTTATTGTACACTCATAACGCCCAATATTCCCGAAGCGGAAGCCTTATTGAAAAGACGCATTCAGACAGAAGAAAATATGATGGATGCAGCGATACAATTGGGTGATACGTATGGATTAAATGTGCTGGTAAAAGGTGGCCACTTTCAAAAAGATGAAGCATCCGATGTGCTCTATATGCCCTCTAACAAGCAGCATGAATGGTTTCATGCGCCACGCGTGCGCACGCGAAATACACATGGTACAGGGTGTACTTTTTCAGCGGCAATTGCTTCTTATTTGGCGCAAGAGATGCCGTTGGTTGAAGCAATCTCAACAGCGAAGCAATATTTAACTGCGGCTATACAATCCGGAAGTCAGCAATCCATTGGCAAGGGATTTGGTCCAGTGGATCATTTTTACTTTTTAACGTCTTGATGTGATGCGTCATGCTAACAACCTATCTTGTTGATATCAGACGGCGCTTGATGATATGTTGTGGTTGTTATGGTGTATTATTTTTAGCATTTTTTTATTGGCAAAATCAGCTTTTACAGTGGTTGCTAAAACCGCTCTTGCAAGCGTTACACGCGACAGACTTTATTGTTGCGACACATATCGCCTCTCCTGTTTTAGCACCACTTCATGTGGCCTCAGTGGCTGCATGGTGTTGCTGCTTACCACTTTTATTGATTCAAATTTGGCAATTTATCAGGCCTGCGTTGTATGTGAAAGAACAACGTTGGATAAAATGGGTCGGGAGTGTGAGTTGCATATTGTTTTTAAGTGGCATGTTCTTTTGTTTTTATGCTGTATTGCCGTTTATGTTTCACTTATTTTCAAGTATGACGCCATTGGGTGTGCATTATTTTCCTGAGTTGAGTGCTGCTGTTATCTTTACGATAAAAATGCTTATCTTATTTGGTATGGCCTTTCAATTGCCTTTAGTCACGGTGATTTTAGTGCGATCGAAGCTGATGACGTATCAAACGCTCAAAACAATGCGTCCTTATGTGATTATTATAGCATTTATTATCGGTATGCTCCTCACACCACCTGATGTCATGTCACAAATTTTGCTCGCGGTACCGCTATGTTTACTTTATGAATTAGGGATGTTGTTCTTGTATTGCACGTCCGCTTGATTGGCTTTGCGTTGGTTTTGTTCTAACTCATAGTGCTGGATGTGTGTTTTACAAAAATTGATGAAGGTTTCTTTGAGTGTGTTTATCCAGCGAATGCTTTTTGCAAGATGATAAAGTACCATCGGCCATTTTGGGGGCGGAAAGACGAGTAAGGCGATAATGAAAATAACAAAAAACTCACTCATGTTTATTTTCATTTGCGTACAAAGCTTCGCGAAATTGTTTAATCGCCCCGCCCAGGTCGCGTCCCAAATGTTTAAGTTTATCAGCACCGAATAATGCGATGATGATTAAAAAAATCAAGAGTAATGACATTGGACTAATCCCGCTGAATCCCATACGTAACCTCACCGAATAAATTGAGTATACAGTATACACAAAACGATGCCGCTCGATAAGCCCAGTGCAAACGTTACCCAACGGATGGGGCGAGGCGCTGGCGATGAGCGGTGCTCCTCGAGCTTGCGGTGTTGAAGTTCTTTTTGAAGTATTAAAACGTCGTGAAATAAGCGAGGCATGTGCGGTAGTTGCTCGACATAAAAAGGTAAATTATCGCGAAATTGTGTGAATAATGCCTTGGGCCCGGTTTGTTCGCGGATCCATTTCTCTAAGAAAGGTTGTGCTGTTGTCCATAAATTTAATTCTGGATCAAGTTGTCGACCTAAACCTTCAATGGCAAGCAATGTTTTTTGTAACAAGATAAGCTCAGGTTGCACTTCCATATGAAATTGTTTTGCAACTTGAAAGAGTCTTAAGACAATTAAAGCAAAAGAGATCTCTTTAAGTGGTTTTTCAAAAATAGGCTCACAGACCGTGCGGATAGCGCTTTCAAATTCATCAACACGTGTGTGACGAGCAACCCAACCTGACTCGATGTGTAGTTCAGCGACACGATGATAATCACGTCTAAAAAATGCGAGTAGATTTTCAGCAAGATAGCGTTTATTGTCGTTACTTAAAGATCCCATGATACCAAAATCGATACAGATGTATTG
>JAHFRX010000170.1 GCA_023266075.1 Legionellaceae bacterium
CGTCAACTTTTCTTTTTGATCATGAATCGCCATGCGGGCCAATTCTCGAATGGTTTGATATTCAAAAAACCACTTCGGCAATAGTTTAATGCCCTGCTTTCTTAATTCCGAAACGATACGAATAGCAGCAATGGAATCACCACCGATTTCAAAGAAATTATCAATCGTGCCAATGCGTTGAACGCCGAGAATATAGCACCAGACTTCAATCATGTATTTTTCAATCACGGTTTCTGGGGCGCGATAGAGACGAGCCGAGGTTTCATAAATCGGTTCTGGTAGCTGATCTCTGGCGACTTTGCCATTTAAATTTAAAGGAATTGCATCGAGAAAGTGAATATAAGAAGGAATCATATAATCAGGCAGTGAACATGAAATAAAATATCGCACATCCGCAATGGTCATCGTGACACCGCGCCTTGGCACAACATAGGCAACCAGACGATCCCCCTGCCCCAGGTCTTTCACAGCAACAACCGCTTCTAGAATATCGCGATTACGCAAAAGACAGAGCTCTACTTCGGAAAGCTCAATGCGAAAACCTCGGATTTTCACTTGGCTATCAAGGCGACCCAAATGTAACAACACCCCATCAGGCAGCCAACAAGCCAAGTCTCCTGTTTTATAGAGACGAGCACCCGGCACTGAAAAGGGGTCTGGCACAAAACGTTCTGCGGTGAGCAGCGGATTATTCACATAACCGATTGCAACACCCACGCCACCAATATAAATTTCACCGGCAACCCCAATGGGCACCAATTTTTTCTCAGGGTTTAACACATAAAGCGTTGTGTTATCAATGGGTCTGCCGATCGGGATTTTAAGATCGTCGCCACTGTAGGTGCAATTCCAACAACTCACATCGATCGATGCTTCAGTTGGGCCATATAAATTATATAAGGCACAATGCGGTAATTGTAGCGACATATCCGCCTGAATATTTTTCGTGAGTGCTTCGCCGCTCGCACACAGAATGCGTAATGATGTGCATAAGGCCGAGCGCTCATTCGCTAAAAATACCGCTAATAACGAGGGAATAAAGTGAATAATGGATATTTGATGCTGCACGATGGTGTCCACCAACACATCCACATTTTTATGAGCATCATGCTCAAGGATCACTAATTTAGCCCCAAGCAATGCCGGCAAAAATAATTCCCACACAGACACATCGAAAGTAATCGGCGTTTTTTGCAAGAATACATCAGTTTCCTGAAAAGCCAATTCGCGCACCATCCATAGCAGACGATTGACAACGCCTTTGTGATGACACAAAACACCTTTCGGCTCCCCGGTTGAGCCTGATGTGTAGATCACATAAACTGGCTCATCAGATGTCATAGAACGATGAATGGGCTCTGTGCTGTAACGATAAATCACGCGGTCATTAAGATTAACAATTTGATAGCCTTCATCTTGATATAAGAACCGATTGATCGATAATTTTTGAGTGAGAATCGTTTTAACATTGGCATTATTCAGCATGATTTGCACGCGGGAATTGATGATGCCAGGGTCTATCGGCAAATACACAGCACCCACTTTTAAAATCGCCCAGAGCGCAATCATCATTTCCAAGGAATGCGTCACACAGAGCGCCACCACTTCTCCAATTTGTACGCCAAGCGAAATCAGATGATGCGCCAATTGGTTAGAACGCTCATGGAGTGTTGCATACGTCAGCTCCTGGCCCTGAAAAACAAGCGCAATCCTGGTGGGCATTTGAAGTGCACGCTCAGCCAATAAATCATGTAATAATTTTTTATGAGGAAAGGGGTGCTGCGTATTATTCCATGTGTTGAGTAACAAATAACGCTCGTAACCACCCAATACTGGCAATGCATTAATGGGCGCCCAAGGTGATCGACACACTTGCTTTAATAAAAAATTAAAACTTTTCAACATATGCGACACAATGCGTGCATCCATGAGTGCTGCATTATATGTTAATCGAACAGAATAATGCGTTTGAAATAATGCGGTGATTTCAAAGTCGATATCATAGGGAATTGCAAGCCCTGACCTCAACACAAAAGGATCGCAAAAATTATTGTCGGTGCGAAAAGAAATAACGGTTGTGAATGGCACGCGCGCCTCTGGCATATCACACCACGTTTGTATGGTATGGAGCGAGATCCCTTGACTTCTTTTGCAAAGGTCTACATTGGATTGTTGTCGTTGCAAATAATCCAAAACAGTCAGCTCATCACTGTCGATGCGGCTGTGTACTGCAAACATCTGCTCTGAATGGCCCACGCAATCCACACCCTGTGGCCGCAAAGTCATACCAAAAGTAACGGACTTGCGGCGTGAATAAGCCATCACAATCAAACTCCACACCGTGTTAAAAATCGCTTGCAAACTCACACAATTTTTCTGAGAAAACTGTGCTAAATCTGCAATGCTTTGCGAAGCTAACTCAGCGCTCGCCACGGCAAAATGATTTTTAGTTTGTAGACTCATGGATTTAATTTCCAACACAGTCGGCTCTTCAAAATAAGCAAACGCATTCTGCCAGTCTTCCTTGAGCAACTGGCCGGGATGGAATGAAGATGTTAAATAAGAACTGCTCTTCTTCGGTTGATTAGAAGGCAAACTGCGTTTTTCATGCAGTGCATGATAACGTGCTAACAAGGCACGCATCGATAACAACAAACCCTCTTTGTCAAACAGAATGGGGTGGTAAGACAATAAGAGGCGAGATTCTGTTTCAGAGAGATGAACAATGTTGATGTGCAATAACAAAGGCGTTGCTAAATCGAAAGGCTCCAATGCTTGCTGCGCCATTAAATCACGGATACGGCCTTCAGCAGCACGACGGCCAAGTGCCGTGAGGTCAATGACGGAAAAAGGATGAAGATCAGGAATAGAAAATGTCGTCCACTCGCTCTTTGAATTACGAATAAACCCCTTGGATACCGCAGGGTACTCTTCTTGAAATTCGCACCACGCCTGGAACAATAGCGTCATGCGCACAGGGTAGTTGAGAAAGATGACTGCCTGCTGTGGATTGCCATATAACGATGTATTTTGAAAATCGGATAAATCCAACGAACACTCGGCTTCATCCATGCGTGCATATCGATGCATCATGCTATCCCTCGCTCCGCAATACTTCGCGGTTATTATATTTCCCTACGCGTGTGAGTATACACCCATAACCTTAAGAAAATCTTAAATAAATATTGATACTATGTATAAATGTTAAGCTATCCTATTCAAATTTATTTTGTTATGATGCAAAATGTTAATCAGGGGGTAACGGGAACAGAATGGAAGGGGCACATCAATCACATTTTGATACCTTATTATCATTGTCCAGCGATATCATTCTGCAGTTGGATTTGCAGCATCGCATCATCAATCTGAATCAAAGTGCGAGAGAATATTTTGACTGCGAAGAATCCAAGAGCCTTCTCGGTCAACATTATTCAATGCTGAACAAACACATAGAGTTTGCGTTTCTATTACCAGAGAGCAACACCTCATCTACAATGCGCCCGCC
>JAHFRX010000030.1 GCA_023266075.1 Legionellaceae bacterium
CAGATCTGTTAATAAAACATCACTCTGTAAATACACAAGCTCATGATGTCGAAAAGCGTGTAACGGGTCAGCGTGATCTGTCGACACACGTCCTGGATGACACATGATCAATCCTTGATCAACACTGTGTGTCAAAAATGATTTAAAATAATCACGATAATCCGGTGCGTTTCCAAAAGAATAAATACCAGCAAAACTCGTGTTACACGCAATACCTTGCTCTTTTAGCAAACGACGTAAACGCCGACCTCCTAAAATTGCTATCACCATACTTTTCAAAGAAAATGCCCATCGTCTCTCGTGCGCCGAAACACGTACTATCCCTTGAAAACGCTCCTTCACAAGCAAAGGAAGCAGCATATCCGCAATACACGGAAATTGGTGCACATGTTGATGGCCATCGATAAAATCAGGCATCCGTCCTATTATCTGATGAAAAGCTTCTAATTGTGCGATGCATTCTTCTAAAACAATATTGCAATCCAGTCGATGAACAATCATCCACCATAAAGGATGAAACTTCTGACCATAACGTGACCGCCATGCCTCACTCAACGCATATCCTTCGGTAAAATTAAGATGCAAACCCAAATAGCCTTGATCATGTAATGTGACTAATTCCTGGCCTTCCTTCGACCATAACGGCATATTTGTCATACAACTGATAGCATTGATATGTTGCTGGGTATAAAGGTCTCGTATACCGGCTGAAATATCAGCATTTTGTGCATAGTCATCGGCACATAACCACAGCTCTTTCATAAAGAAAGCTCTTCTTTTAAAGGAGAATGACGGTACACCACGTAATTATTCACAATAAAACCCACAACGACATACCAGCCCATTCCCAAAAGAATTGCAAACCAACGTGGAGACGCTAAATACTCAATAAAACCATATTCAATCACTTCAACAATACCCAAATTGATCAAACTCACGAGAAGAAACCCCAACAATCGAGTTCTTTGTTTATCACGCACCTTAAAGGTGTAATGTAAGTTCATAAAAAAGCTCAAAACAATAGTGGTTAGATATCCCATCGGGGTATACACCAAATAATGCAGCCCAAAAAATGAGCCAATATACATCATGCAAAAATTAAGCGCTGTGTTCAACGCACCAACCGTCAAATACCGTCGAAACTTATGAATGAGTCCGTGAAAGGTTGCCATATGAGATATCTTCTTTAACATAATATAAAGGACGTTTCTTAGTTTCGAGTAAAATTCGGCTAATGTATTCGGAGATCACGGCTAAAAAAAGAAATAGTACTGAAAACAAACCAGAGATTAAAAAAATTACAGATGCCATTCCATCGGCTAATGCTTGATGCATAAATAATTTTTCAATCAAAATAAAACCAGCATAAATCATCATCACAACACTAATCAACACCGAAAATACAGACATCACTCGTAATGGACGCGCTGAAAAACCAATAATCGAATCCAAAGACAGCCGAATTAATGATCTCAAATTATACTTGCTTTTACCCGCTCGTCTCGGAGGACACTGATAATCAATTTCTGCTGTATTAAATCCAACATATGCAAACATCATCACCAAATGTCGATTGGTTTCTTTCATCCGTCTAATAGACTCAACCACTGATTTATTGAGTAACCGATAATTTCCACGTGCAGAATGAATTTCAAAACCCGTCATTTTACGTGAAATATAATAAAATCCATAAGCAAATATTTTTCTCACCCAGGGTTCTTCCGCTCTATCTTGGCGTGTTGCGCACACCACATCATAACCTTCCTCAGACTTTTTAACTAACGCTGGGATAATCTCTGGTGGATGCTGCAAATCAGTATCCATTATGACCACTTTATCACCTGTGGCGTAATCAAGCCCCGCCGTCAATGCGATTTCATGACCATAGTTTCGTGTGAAGCAAATCAACCGCACATGCCGATTTGCTTGAATAAAAGGTAAGCAAATTTGAGCACTGTGATCTGTTGATCCATCATCGATCAAAATCAACTCATACGTTTTGAACTGTGTTTCAAGCACGATCAGCGTGCGCTCAAGATATTGGGCAAGAATAGCTTCTTCATTAAAAAAAGGAGCAACAACAGACAGCTTGTGTGTATATTCACTCATCCTCAATCATCCGTTTATCAATAACTCTCGTCACGCACGAATCCGACCAAACGTTTAAAGCGGTCTCCAACATATCAATCAGGCTATAGAAAGGCAAAATCACACCCATCAACGCAATCGGTACATTCATACTCGCAAGTAAACTTACACTCAAGAAAAAGCATCCCATAGGGATACCAGCGTTTCCAATGGCTGCAATCGTTGCCACCACGACCCAAACCGCCATCGTCACGTTAGTAATTGGCAATCCATTATTTTGCATCAAATAAATCACTGTTGTAAAAATAAATGCAGCACAGCCGTTCATATTGATACTGGTGCAAAGTGGCAATACAAAGCGGCTAATCTCCGGTTTAACATGCAGCTTTTTTTCCATCACATCCATTGTGATGGGCAATGTGCCCGCAGATGATTTTGAAAAAAACGCTAATGATAGCGCAGGCAACATCCCTCGCATCATCACAAAGGGTTTAATTTGATTAAGTTTCAACCACGTCGGCAGGATGAGAAAAGCTTGAATCAAATTTGCCATCACAATGACCAGCAAATATTGTCCAATACCCTTCAAATCACCACCTGTACGCAATTGCACAACGGTTGTTGTAATAAACCCATACAGTCCAAGCGGAATGACCGTAATCACCCAGCGTGTTATCACCATCATCAAACTATGCAATCCACGGAAAAAATGCGTAATCGTTTGACGTGCGTCTTGATCAGGAATAAAGCGTATCGCAATCCCAATCACCACGCCTAAAAATAAGACACTTAAAACTTGATTTTCCAAAAATGGCGTTAAAAAATTTTGTGGAATTAAATTCCCCACATGCTCCCAATAGCTGATCGTTGTCGCAGTAAACTCCTCCATTGACTCAGGTAAATGTGTGACGGACTGTGGCGAAATGATATGGTATAAAATTGAACTGATAATTGCCGCAATTAACGTTGTCGTGAGCGTATACACCAAAGTTCTCTGCCAGACACGACGCATCAAGCCATCCGATTTATAATGAGAAAGCGTCACAATAATAGACAATGCAATAATCGGTAAACTCACGCATTTAAAAATACGAATAAATACATTAGAAATAAATAACCCGAGTGACTGTAAAAAAGCGATATCAGAAAAACCACTCCAAACACCCAGGAATATCATCAGCACATACAAAATCGGTGTGCGAAATTGAGAAGACTTCGATAAAGACATTACAATGCTCTTCGTGCAAAAATGTTATAGTCTATCATAGGGCAAGCGCTTAAGGATACAGATACCAACTTAACACAGGTGATCTCAAAAACACGATATCGTCGGTGCAAACACCACACAGCGCGGGTGTTGCCAATCGCACAAACAATCGCTTCTCTTGAAACGTCGCTCGAATAAGCCAATGCTGACTTCCGAGCACCTCGCCTCTTTTCTGAAACGCTAAACAAGGATAACAACTCATCTTTTCAACTTGTAATACAACACCAGATGGAATAGAACACGTCTGGTGAATACATGCAGCAAGCATTTCTGGTGATTGTTCCTGTATAAACGTTGTCATACCGTGCTCAAGCGTCCTCACCGTAGCACGTCTTTCTTGTAACTGATACGTGGTTTTTTTGAGTAATAGTAAAAGATGCATCGAAGAAAGCCAGAAACACGTCACAATAGATAATAAACACATTGTCGTTAGTAAAATCATTCCATGTACACGCTGTTTCATACATTGCGCCCATGCATCTCTATCGTTTGATGGTCGTCATTCAATTGTAATGTCAGAATAACGTGTCCATTTTCTTGTCTTATTACCCCAAACATGTTGTGTATCATCGGCGTGAGTTCATCGACGTGATGATGCTGATAAAATAGCCGATGATGCTTAATAAAAAATGATTCTGATATCCATTCACCCACATAAAAAGGTACATCATACTGATAAAGCAACGGCCTTTTTAAAATAATGCGTACGCCTTCATTTGTCACACGGATATCTTCAATGCTATGAATTTCAGCATGCCTACAATCCGAGACAAGAACGGGATATGCTTTATTCAACGTCATGTTGCTCACAAAGAGCGTTTCTGCATCCACCGTTAAACGCACTGTTTCAAACTCACCACTCATATGTCGCAACGTCAATTGATTTGGACTTATGAGTTCAACACTGTGCAATGATTCTCTTTCTTCTCGGGTATCAACAGGTTTTAATTCATCCAATCGACGGCATGGTGTAAATCCCGCTTGATGAAAACGCGTTTGCAGAAACGAAACAATCCACGCCTCTTCTTCGACACGATGCATTTGTTGAGCAATCGCCTCTGTTTGTCGTTGAATCAATAACACACCATGCATCAAAATCGCAACGACCACACTCGACACCAGCAAACCCACTATCAATTCAATGAAATTAAATCCACCTAAATATTTCATTTTAATGATCAGTGAGAATCAATGCGTCATTGATTGATAAAAGTTGCAAAACAATTTGATGTATGTACCATTGTTGCCTTATCGTTATGAGAAGCGTGCAGGTCATCAGCGACATCGAGACCAACGCTTCAAAAAGAGAAAACCCATATCTATTGTCCATCATCCCTGTCCTTGAAGTTGGAATACCACTTAAAAGACTAGCAAAACTAAAATGGATAAACAACACAGGAGTCGTCGTATGGTTTATAACTATCACCAATTACCGCACGCAGGGATCCAAACGCTTGCCCCTTATATCCCAGGAAAATCAGCAGAAACTGTCGCAAAAGAATACGGTTTAACCGATATTATTAAACTCGCAAGTAATGAAAATCCGTTGGGTACAAGCCCTGAAGTATTGCGAGCACTTCACACATTAACACCACATAAGATTGCAACTTATCAAATCACCAGTATTCACTCTTTTCGAGATACATTGGCAAATGCATTGTCTCTCGACTGCGAAATGGTTTTTTTAAGCAACGGCTCTGATACAATTTTTTATTATATCCTCGTCTGTTTTGCGCTGCATTCAGGCAAGCGGATGGTCACCCATGAAAAAGCATTTATTCAGTATGAAATTCAAGCCAAAACACTCGGCATACCGGTCCATCTTACCGCGCTCAAAAAAGATATGTCTGTTGACATTGATGCACTTATAAAAGCGGCAACCCCAGACACTGCGGTGATATTTTTAGCAAATCCTAACAATCCTACAGGGCTTTTGATTGAGCTATCTGAAATCAAACGCCTCTTATCGCATGTTCCAGAAAACATCATTGTCGTATTAGATGAGGCTTATTTTGAATATCTGCCGCTCTCAAAAAGATCGAACATTGTCGAGCTTTTACAACAATACCCAAATCTTATCGTCACACGCACATTTTCAAAAATCTATGGTTTGGCATCATTACGGTTAGGTTATGCGCTCGCAAATCCCGCGTTGATTGCATTATTATATCGCATTCAATTACCTTTTATTGTGAATTTAGCAGCATTTATCGCGGCTGATGCAGCGCTCAAAGATATCGCTTTCTTAGAGCGATCGCTTTCCAATAATGCAAAAGGCTTAGTACAAATACGTGAAGGGTTAACTGCTCTCAAACTGAAACAATTGCCAAGTGATGCCAATTTTATTACTTTTGATGCAGGATTTTCAGCGCGACATGTTGATCTCTATTTACAAAAACAGGGTGTTATCGTACGCCCCCTGGATGCTTATGGTCTGACGCAATATTTACGTGTTACGATTGGCACACCAGAACAAAACCAGCGTTTTTTAAACGCCTTATCTCACTGTTTACAGGAGCATCATCATGACACTGTCTCAGAAAAAATGTAAACCTTGCGAAGGTATTGGCTCAATACTCAATACTGAACAAATCAAAGTACTGATGCCACAACTTGCGAAAGGTTGGGAGGTCACACATGACGCTAAACAACTGAAGCGCTCGTTCAAATTCCACAATTTTTACGAGACAATGGCATTTGTGAACGCCATTGCCTGGTTTGCAAACCAAGACAACCATCATCCTGATCTGGAGGTCGGCTACAATTACTGCCACATCACTTACATGACACACGCACTACAAGGTTTAACACCGAATGACTTCATTTCAGCAGCAAAAGTAGACGCGCTCATGCTCTGATTTAAGATACTGATACGAACTAAAAAACAATATAGCCTGAGATTATGATAAACTTATTAGATAATTTATTTAGAATATTTCTATGCCGCATTTAATTATTATTGCTGGCCCTAATGGTGCTGGTAAATCAACATCAGCACCCGCTTTACTGAAAGACGCCTTACACGTTAATAATTTTGTTAATGCAGACGTTATAGCTCAAGGACTCTGTGCATATCAACCAGAAAAAGCAGCTATTCAAGCTGGTCGTATCATGCTGGCACGCATTCACACACTAGCTGACAATAGTGCTAACTTTGCTTTTGAAACAACATTAGCCAGTAGAAGTTTTGCAACGTGGATTCCTAAGCTAAAAAAACAAGGATATCAATTTCATTTAGTTTTTTTGTGGTTACAAAGTGCTGAGCTAGCTGTGGTTAGGGTTAGAGAGCGCGTCAGAACAGGCGGTCATTCTGTCTCTGAAGATACAATTAAAAGACGTTATTCAGCTGGGCTAAGAAATTTTTTCAATTTATATTGCCCTTTGGCTGACTCATGGCAACTTTATGATAATTCAAATGCTAATGCTCTATCCATGATCGCCTCGGAATTTAACGACCATTTAACCGTTCATGATAAAGCTTTATGGGAACAACTTTTGGAGAATTCCAATGAAAAAAGTTAAACATTCAGCCAATGATCACATCACTAAAATATTCAGTGATCCTATAAAAGTAACTCAAATTATTCAAAAAGGGATAAATGACGCTCTACTAAAACATAAACAAGCAGGAAACCCTATCTGCGAATGGCGTGATAACAAGGTTGTCTGGATTCCTCCAGAAAAAATTGTTATCAACAATAAGTGATATAATCACATATAACCTATGGCTTGACATCCTCCCCGCCCTAAATGAACGGGGAGGATGTCAACTTTCTTTGCGTGAGCGACTGACATTATAGTTGCTACCGCGATACTTATGCTTAATATGATTATTTTTCATTTTTTAGTTCCTTCTATTAAATGAATTATTGTGATGAGTTACCCTGCCGTTTAAGAATAATATTAATGCATTGATAAAAGGTAAACATAAAGCAGTTTTAAGCACCCTCTTTGTTGAAATTATTGATGCTTTAGCAAAAGATGAACCGCTTGCTGCTAAGCACAGAGATCATGCGTTATCTAATAATTGTAAATCACTATCTCACACTAACCCTGCCAGCCCATGTTTTTCAAAAATGTTGAGTAATTTCAAAATAGCACCGTGAGCATGGCGTTTCCCTTGCTCAAGGCTACGAATCATAGCAGGGCTAACATTAAGATACTTCGCAAACACAGTTTGACTCAAATGTTGATGTAATCGTAATTCTCGAATTTCATTACCGGTATATTCGTGTAATACGGGCAACTCTTCTTCCGTCAACTCTCGCAGTGTTTTTTTATCAATGATATCGGCTTGATGTAATCCATATGCAATATCATTAATCGTGTCTTGAATTTTAGTCATGTTTTTTCACCTCATACAATTCGCCTGATTTGATCAAGCGATTAATATCACTCTGGGATAATCCAAGCAAAATATCTGCTAATTTCTTTAGCTTTTTAAGTTCAGTCGTCGTTATGTTTTCTTTGTCATTTTTTGCGAATAGATGCAACCAAATGACACGATGATCCATTTGAAACGCCAAGATCGATCTAGAACCACCGCTTTTTCCTTGGCCTTCATTTGTAGCCAATCTTAACTTGTATAAACTCGCACCTAATGCATGTCTTTGACGTCCATCAAGATCCATCTCAGAAAAATGCATCAAGGTGTCATTCAACAACGTATCAGTGACATGCAATTTCCTAGCTTCATGTAAAAATCGTTTTACCATGTAACATTTCATTTAAAAATACTCATGTATCATACCTTGTATTATAGTACATTGTATCATAACAAACAAAAATCGTGTATAAGATCACATAAGCATATAGAGAAAGGTGGTATATTTATGGCAACATATAGCTAAGGACAAGAAGGGATTGTATGAGCACCTCACAGTTTTCTGTATTTAACACTCTGTAACGTCTCACGCAAATTAACATAACTCATTTCACAGTAATCGACTCGATACAAAATGATTTAGAAAACAAATGGGGTTTGATGGCATGATAAAGTTTCCAGCCTTTTCGGTTGACGATAGTTTGATGCTGTATGGTGAGTTCTAAGCAAGCATTGAATTGTAGTCACAACTGAACTACAATATACTATATATAAAATTTATATCGGAGAAAATGATGGCTACTGCAAATACCTATGTTCGTGCCAGGATTGATTCTTATACAAAAGACAGAGCTGCTGATGCCTTGGAAGCAATGGGATTATCATTATCAGATGCAATTCGTTTATTAATGCTTCGTATAGCAGATGAAAAGCGATTGCCTTTTGAAGTAAGAATTCCTAACGCTAAGACCAGAAAGGCGATTAATGAACTTGAGTCTGGTCAAGGGAAAAAGTTTGATAGCATTAAATCATTAATGGATGATTTACATGCGGAAGATTGAGCGACCCACATCTTTTAAAAAGGATTATAAGCGAGAATTTAAAGGCAAATACAGAAGCAGTCTTGATGCTCTACTACTGCCAATCTCAGCAAATTCATCATCAATAAGATCACCAAGTACATCCATCGGATCTGTTCGAATAAGCAACTGTGTCTCTTGTTGTATAATCTGATTGAGCACTGCATCTTGCCTTTTCATCAAAAAATTCCCCGCTGTATCATGCTGCTGGTATTGAAAGCATACCTTCATCCGCGTTTAAGGTAACCTCTTTTCCAATTGGTAACGCGCAACGCCTATCACGATGACTGTAAGGGAATTCTTTAATACACGGCACATTGATTCGCTTGGACCATTCATCAATAATATCATCAACAGTGCCATCACGATCGGGAAAATGTTGTGCATCACAGCGCTCAAATTGACCCCAGATCATTCCTGCAATGTTGTTAAATACGCCAGCCAACTCAAGTTGAGACAGCATACTATCAATTTTGTAGGGTTCCGACCAAACCTCTTCAACCAGCAAAATACTGCCTCTGAAATCAGGTTCAAAGGGTGTGCCCATCAAGATACTGATACAACCTAAATTACCACCTACCAACGGCCCTTTCACAATGCCGGAGCGCACAGATATCCCTTCTTCAATGTGATAGGCCTCACCTGTCAAACACGCCATCAATGTTTTATCAATCAGTGGATCAATCGGATGACCGTCTAAATCACGAAACACAAATCCAGTACACGAAGCTAATCCTGCTTTTTTTAATAACCCTGCTTGCAGTGCCGTGGTATCACTAAAACCTGTGACCCATTTTGGATGGGCACGGATCACATCGTAATCAAGCAAAGGTAAAATACGCTGCGCACCATAACCGCCTCCAGTCGCCATAATGGCGTTGACCTCATCGTCATGAAAAAACGCCATCACGTCTTTGGCACGATCGTTATCATCTCCAGCCATAAAGTAATTAAATTATCTGTATTAGCACTCGGTATTACTGCCTAATTAATCGCTGGTTTAATCCTTGCGGTTTCACTGTCTCAGTAGAACGATATGGGTTGATATCCAAGCCTCCACGCCTTGTATATCGTCCATAAACCGTGAGTTTTTCGGGTTTGCAACGATTGATGATATCCACAAAAATTCGTTCAATGCATTGCTCGTGGAATTCATTATGGTTACGGAAAGAAACAAGGTACCTCAATAACCCTTCCCGATTGATTTGCGAACCGACATATGCAATTTGTACAGTACCCCAATCAGGCTGATTCGTTACCAAGCAATTGGATTTTAATAAATCAGAATACAGAATTTCTTCTACCTTATTCGCTTCTGCAGAGAGATAATTTGGTTCAACTTGATAAACTGAACAAGTCACATCGAGGTGATCAATGCATTCTCCTGCGGGTGCTATTTGAATCATAGCGAGCTCTTCGTCTCTCAAAGACAGTATCCTAACTTGAACGTTCCCCTCTAAACGCGCACTTAAATCCCGTTCTATCGTTAGGCTGACTTCTTTGCTATCTTTAAATTGAGTGCTATTAAATGAATTAAAATAAAGTTTCAATGATTTTGACTCAATTAAATAGGGTGTTGAGCAATCGTAAATAATCTCAGCCACTGCAACCACGGGTTTACCTTTTTCATTGAGCCACGACACCTCATAATGATTCCAACAATCAAAACCGTAAAAGGGCAGAAGATTAGGATTAACCCCAATTTCTTTGCGCTTGGCAGCACGTGGAATAGCAAATAACCGTTCAGGATTATAATGTGAATCATAACCGGATGACTGCCCAAGTTCAGATTGTTCAAGTTTTGTTTGATATTTTTTTTCTAATGCTTCATTCATACGATGTGTCTCCAAAATAGTGTTGATATTTTTATAAACATGACTGGCTGCATTGATGATCGAAAGCCCACAAATAGTTCGGATCTGAAATTATTTGGACAGAATTGCATGCGGGTTTTTGCATGTTCAGATCAAGCGAGGTTGTTTGAGAATCAGTTATTTCGCACGCATTTACGCCTCGGTGCAAATTTCATCACCACATTTGCACGCAGTGCAAATGTGGTGAATGGTTAGAATGGTTACAGTTCAACCATCATATCGCAATGAAACTCCGGAACAAGACTTTTTAATAACACCAGCAATTCATCCGTCTGATAAGCTTCACATGCAGAATTAATCATACGTAGGGTTTGTGCGAGTTCACCCCAGTCAATCTGTCTATAAGACGATTTGAATAGTTTTGCGTGCTCTGTTACGTCCAGATGTTCGGAGGCATGAAACAACTCTTCAAACAGTTTTTCACCAGGACGCAAGCCCGTGTATTGAATTTGTATGTCTTGACCTGGTATTTTTCCAGCAAGACGAATCATTTGTTCAGCTAAATAGCTTATTTTAATGGGCTCGCCCATATCCAATACAAATATCTCTCCCCCACTCCCATTAACCATAGCCTGTAAAATCAATTGCGATGCCTCAGGAATGGTCATGAAATACCGTTCGATGTCGGGGTGTGTTACCGTTAGGGGGCCACCTTGCTGTAACTGTTGTTGAAACAAAGGAACAACACTTCCCGTGGATCCTAATACATTACCAAAACGTACCGTAATAAATTGTGTATCAACACGAGAATTCAGGTTTTGACAATAAATTTCAGCAACACGCTTGGTCGTTCCCATGATATTAGTGGGATTTACAGCTTTATCCGTAGAAATGAGAATAAATTTTTCCACCCCAACTGCTGCACTGGCCTGAGCTACAACTTGAGTACCCAGAACATTATTTTTCACGGCTATTCGAATTTGATTCTCAAGCATGGGG
>JAHFRX010000171.1 GCA_023266075.1 Legionellaceae bacterium
TGGCGCGCTTGAGTATGGTGAGATCTGCCAAAAATTAGGCATTGGAAAATCAGGCCTGATCAGTGATTATCTGAATGACCTCATGCTGTCTGGTTTCATTAGCCGTGATCACACCTGGAATCCCAAAACAGGTATCAGCACACCGCTACTATTTAAATATCGACTCTGCGATAACTATTTGAGATTTTATTTAAAATACATAGAAAGCAAATTGCCTGAAATAAACAGAAATGTTTACGCATTAAAATCCTTTAGTTCACTGCCTGGTTGGGCGACCATCATGGGATTACAATTTGAAAATTTAGTACTGAATAATAGGCACTTCATCCATCAATGTTTAAAGTTATCTGCCGAAGATATTCTCATTGAAAACCCATTTTTCCAGCACCCGTCAAGCCGCCGCAGCGGCTGCCAAATTGATTATATGATTCAAACAAAAACTAACGTTCTCTATATTTGTGAAATAAAATTTTCACGAGAACCGCTGAAAAAAGAAATCATTCGTGAAATGAAAGATAAAATATCACGACTATATGCCCCAAAAGGAATGTCTTGCTGCCCAGTGCTGATTCACGTCAATGGCGTTCAAGACAGCGTAATTGACAGCGCTTACTTTACTGAGATCATCGATTTTAGTGAGGTATTTGCATAATACCATTTATACCTCGCGCGGTCATGGTTTGAGGTTTTAGCACCACATCCTGCGCAACCTTGGTAAGCGACGCACCATCTACCCCCTATAATTTATAAAAAATCCTGCCAATCTATGTGTGCTTCATCACATAAGGAGATAGCCCATGCCAAAGAACCCTGAGCAGACCAGCAATGGTCAGACAAAAGCCCACTTCTGGGGAACCCATATACAAAGCGTCAAGACATCCAGCCTCACTGCAAAGCAATACTGCATCCAGCATGCACTGAGTTATCCAACATTTTTATATTGGCAATCAAAGCAACGTAAGAAAAGTAAACTGCGCCGAGCGATTCCATTAATTCCCGTCAAGATCAATGAAAAACGAACAACCCATCATGCGCTGTGTACGCTCACGCTGCCTCGTGGTGCGCATCTACTGATTCACGATGCCGTTATTTTAAATCAATTGATCGATAGGTTGTTATAATGCAATTATCATTCTCAACACCCATTTGGCTATACCCTCTTCCAGTAGATTTCAGAAAGCAACTAGATGGGCTTATTATTTTAATTGCAGCCGATCTTTCGCTTGATCCATGCTCTGGAGAATTATTTATTTTTAGAAACAGAACGTCCAATAAAATAAAATTGCTATGGTACGATCGTAATGGATTTTGGTTGTGCTACAAGCGACTTGAGAAAGGGAAATTAATATTTCCAAGCATGAGTGATAATGTGATGGAAATTTCGAGAGACCAATTGGGGTGGCTGCTGTCAGGATTGGATTTTACAAAACAACCTGTGCAGCCATCGCATCGTGCGACACAATTTTTTTGAAAAAAATTATTAAATTAATTTAAATAAAATATTTAATTTCTCGATGAATAATGGTATGATTCCATCATGTTAATAGATAATAATTCACAAACAATTTCAGCCTACGATGTACTTGAGCAAGCCTTTATTGCCTATAAAAAAGAAGCGGAAATTAAAATTAATACGCTTAAGCAAGAAGCATTAACTACAATCGACACACTTGAAAAACGCGTAGAACAATACCGTCAATCCTACGAAACATTGCTGCATCAGTTGAAAGACTTCATGCGCCATCGCTTTGGCTCTCGCTCTGAAAGATTTGTTGATGACGATAACAAGCAACTGTCATTATTTCCAGCTGAAGAGCCAGTTGTTGATGCTGACAACAAAGATCAAGAAAACTCAATCACCGTTGCTGCGCATACCCGTGTTACCAATAAGAAAAATAAAACAACAAACTATCCTCGAGCAGTGCAAATCATCCCTGTTTCTGATGAAGAACGTCAATGTGTCTGCGGTTGTCAGAAAGCGGTGATTCGTTATGAGACCAAAGAATTATGGGATTATCAACCTGCCATCGTTCGTATTATTGAGCAACGTCGCGAAGTGGTCGCCTGCCAAGCAGGATGCGAAGGTTCCATCAAAACAGCGCCAGCACCTTTACATGTATTACCAAAAGTCAAAGCAACAGAGCACCTACTGGCACATATTGTTGTTGCGAAATTGCATGACCGGCAACCGTTGTATCACTTAGAAAAAAATCACTTGGATATCAGTCGAGAAACCATGGCAAGGTGGGTCATTCAACTCATAGAGCCACTGACACCTGTCTTCAATTTACTGATTGATGAGTTAATCAATTATGACATCGCGAGTGTCGACGCCACCACATTGCAAGTATTGCGTGAACCCGGTCGAGAAGCGACAACAAAATCTTATGCTTATTGTATGCGCGGTGGAGCACCGAATCGGTCGGTTATCTTGTACGGGTATAATAATGCAGGGCACAAGCAATACGTTGATGAATGGTTCGAGGGCTTCAAGGGATATGTCCACATGGATGCAGATTCGTTCTTTGATGTAATGACGAGCGACCCCCTGGTAAAACAAAGCCTATGCAATGCGCATGCAAGACGAAAATTTGAGGCTGTTTCAAAGCATTCGAAAAAACCTGGTTTGGCAGTGGAGGCGTTGCGGTTCTACAAAAAATTATATGCTATTGAACGGCGAGCAAAGGAATCTTGCTTGACTACAGAACAGAGATATACCTTGCGACAGAAAGAATCGAAACCTATCGTCATCGAATTCAAAGAATGGCTGGATACCCACTATCCCTCGTTGCTACCCGCATCAACCATTGCCGATGCCTTTCGTTATTCTATGAACCATTGGGAAGGGTTGGCGCGCTTCTTAGATGATGGGCGCCTTGAGATCGACAATAATCTCACGGAGCAGCAAATCAAGCCGTTGGTTATTGCACGAAAGAATTTTATGTTTGCAACGTCTATCGACGGAGCCAAAGCGATTTGCTTGCATCTTGGTTTAATCCGCACGGCAATCGCACACCGACTGAAGCCTTACGAATATTATGCGGCACTTCTTCGTGGAATTCCGCATTGCGTTACCGTTGAGGACTACGAGAAACTTTTGCCGTGGAATATTAACATCCCCGAGAGTTGCAAGAGTCAAGTGGTGTAGTTCTTGCGGCGCTCACAGATCATCGCGTTGCTGTCGATACTTTTATTCAAAGCTTGCGAGGCACGGGTAAAACATTTATTCATACTTCCGGTTCTAGCGTGATTGGTGATGATGCGAAAGGAGAGTATGCGAGTGATCATGTTTACAGTGATGACGCACCTTTTACGCCCATCCCCATTCGACAAGAGCGTGCGGCGTTAAATAATTTGATCCGTATCGCAGGGGTGCAAGAGGGCATGCGAGCGATGGTGATTACGCCGCCTATGATTTATGGTGATGCTTTGGGGTTACCAGTTGTGAGCGATCAAATTCCAAAATTAATGCGTATTTCTAAAGAGAAACT
>JAHFRX010000031.1:0-4211 GCA_023266075.1 Legionellaceae bacterium
CTATTGAATATACTCATCTTTTTTTCATTTTTCTTTTGAAGGTGAGTGACTCCTGGTGCGTCTTGTACATATTGATAGAGCATGGCAGCAAGCACAATAAACAAAAATGCAATCACAAGCATACTATGTCGCCAGCCGATAGCACTCACTAAAAAAGAAACAGGCGCTTGGCCAGAGGCGCCACCTAGCATACCCAGTGCTTGTGTTAGTCCAGCGAGTAAGCCAAGCATTGCCGGTGGAAACCATGATGTTGCAAGACGTAGTGCTGAAATAAATGCAAATGCCGCACTAAAGCCGATGAGCATACGCCCCATTGACGCAACCCACAAATTATCTGCTAATCCAAAAACGACACAGCCTAACGCTGTGATCAAAGACATGAGCGTCAAAATCCAACGAATACTGATGCGATCCACCGTTAATCCAACTGGAATTTGCATTAAAATATAAGGAATATAAAACGACGCGGTCAGCGTACCAAATCCTGCTTCATTGATGCCAAAATCCGCTTGTAAAAAACGATGCATCACCGTAGGCGCGACTCGCGCCATGTAATCTGAAAAATAAAACGTCGCAGCTAATCCCCAGACTAACCAAGCAAAATTCATGCGTTTTTTTTCATTCAATGTTTTGATTTTTTTAGACATACCAGAACCCCAAAAAAAATTGGTTTCATAGATTGAACGATTTATTCATATATTGCAAGATAATGCCGATAAACTTTTAAAGTTCATATTGGATATTTCAGTCCATTCATCTAAAATGCCTTCATTCACATTTTGAATCAATAACAAATCATATGAATGATATTGAGTTAGCAGTGCAACACGCGCTGGAAAGCAAAGGTGACTTACCGGATGCAAATAACGCCTACTTAGCTTTTATGAAAGCTAATTTCTTTATACCGGTTGAAAAAGAGGCGACACTTGGCGATCCGAAAGTCTTATTTTTATCCACGGCACATCAAGTTTTTCTGCCGATATTTAGTCGTAGGGAATATATCGATTTATGGGCAAAAGAAATTCAAGACAACATTGCCATTCTACATCTTACGGGTGTAAATTTGCTCAATGGTGTCGGTGAAGAAGTAACGCTCTGCTTTAATATTGGAACGCCACTGTATAAAGAGTTTAACTCAGGAGAACTTGCACGCATGCGAAGTATGTTAATCAAGGTCGGGATAATTGAACGCCAGAGTTCTCCCGACCGTACTAGCAAAAATTAAGCGACTAAATCAAGGACTTGATAACCGAGAATTGCAGAGACTGCAATCACTCCAGCAATTTCTAATACACGCGTCAGATAACTTTCGTGCTCTTCCACATAATGACCGTCGTTATCCGCGTCTAACAAGTGATCATGTTCATCTAAATGCTGCCAATCAAACACAGGCGCTTCACCATAAAAACCAGCCCACCAGCCTTCAATCCACTGCTCACTTTCTTTAGAGTTTGATAAAAATGGATTCGATTCTTCTTCAACACTCGCTAACGCACACTCATATCCAAAAATATAGCACTCTTCGAACGTAGGATGCTTCAGATCGAATTGAAATTTAACGTGTGGTAGCAACCCTGTAAAATCATTCATCTCTAAACTCCTGTGGTATATAAATTCTCTCTGTAAGTACAAGTGTATGCAATGCACATAAAACGTGAGAGAGAGAACAGGAAGATTTACTTTTTCTTAACAAAAAACAACGGATGTTTAATTTAATTAATACAGCTTGGATATATCGCCAACACATTGAAATAATTGATGCAGCCTTGCAAGTAAAGTCAAACGATTAATTTTAACCGCTGTATCCTCAACCATCACGAGCACTTGCTCAAAAAAATCATCTACGGTCTGTCGACAATGCGCAAGCATCGTTAAAATAGCATCATACTCATGCATGGTCGGCATCACTTGGGACGAAAGGTAATCGCGCACTTTAAGCTCAAGCATTTCTATTTCAGCTAAAAGATCTCGCTCGATCTCTAATGTTAAATAACGCTTATCTACTAACAATTCGGCATCGTGAAAATTCGATGTCTGTAATAATCGCTCGACACGCTTCGATGCAGTACTCAACGCCTGACTTTCTTCTCGCTCAAAAAATTTACTTAACGCCTGCAATCGCTGCTCAAAATCATAAAAACAATCTTTTTGCTGCGCTAATACCGCTTGAATTAATCCCTGATTCACATCATGAAACACGGTAGGAAGACGATCGAGTAAGAATGCCTGTAAAGCCAGAAGCGCTTCTTCACTGACTTTAAATTGTGTATATGTCGACGCTGCGTTTTGTAGTAGCGTTGACAGTAAGAGTGGTGTCAACGTTGATGATTCTTTTAAAATACGAATTACAGCGACAGCATGTCTTCTCAGTTTGAATGGATCTTTTGTCGACGTTGGGCGAATACCAATCGCAAAAATACCGACTAATGTATCTATGCGATCTGCTAAAGAAAGTGCTTTTCCAAGCGCTGTTTCCGGTAAAGCATCTCCAGAAAAACGCGGCCAATACTGCTCTTTTAGCGCGTTAGCAACAACCAAGGACTCTTGTGCATGTAATGCATAATAATACCCCATGAGCCCCTCAAGTTCTGGAAACTCATTGACCATCGACGTCATCAGATCTGTTTTACTCAGCACGGCCGCGCGCTCTGCGTCTTCGGCATTTAATTTGAATGGTTTCACAAAAGTCTGCAAAAGCCGCGCCACACGCAAACTTTTATCATAAAGACTGCCCAGTTTTTCTTGAAAAACAACGCACTTAGTTTTTTCAATAGCATCAGACAATAACATTTGTTTATCTTGTGCATAAAAAAATGCAGCATCACTTAATCGTGCGCGCATCACGCGCGCATTACCTTGAATCACAGACTTCGGTTGCGTGCTTTCGATATTAGATATCGTGACGAAATATGGCATTAACATCATATCACAATATACGGGGAAACATTTTTGATGCACTTGCATTGCTGCAATTAAAGCCTGGGCGGGCACATCTTGTAAGAAAGAGTGATCAAACGGCACACATAAACCCACAGGCCATTCAACAATAGAAGTCACTTCATCCAGCAACGCTTCTACAATAGATGCAATCCCATTCACTGATGAAGCTGCTTTTACAATTTGATTTTTTACAAGGCTCCTGCGCTCTTCAAAATTCACAATCACATGTGCTTTTTTAAGGCTTTCAAGATACGTATCCGCATGCGCAATATCTATCGCATGTGGATGATGAAAGCGATGACCATAGCTCAAACGCCCTGTTTGACATCCCAAAACAGACGTCTCAACAACAGCATCATCCACCAACAAAAGTGCCCAATGCACAGGTCTTGCAAATGCATATTGCCCATCACCCCAACGCATTACTTTTTGTAGCGGCAACGCATCTACTGCATCATGGATCAATCCCGGTAATAATTGTTGAAGAGATTGGCCATCGACAATTTGCTGATGAATCCACCATTTCCCTTTTTCTGTCTCTTTCGTCGACAAGGCATCAACATCAACACCACAAGAGCGGGCAAATCCTAACAAAGCGGGTGTAGGCTCACCGCACTCATTCATCCCAACATGATAAGCCGGCCCTTGCCGCTCGATATGTTGCTGAGGCTCGTGTCGCTTTACTTTCAATTGTAGTGCGATGCGTCTTGGTGTTGCAAGGCATACGGCTTCTGGTATTTCGTCTATCAACGCGCGACTCATTAACGCTTTAGTTAAATGCGTGAACAGCGCGTCTCCAAGCATTTTAACCGCAAGAGAAGGTAATTCTTCAGTGCCTAGCTCAAATAATAAATCACTCCACATGAGCGGGTACCTGCATCGGAAAACCAAGTGCTTCTCTTGAGGCATAATAAGCATCTGCTACATGACGTGATAAATGACGTACACGCAGAATATAACGCTGACGCTCCGTCACCGAAATAGCATGACGCGCATCAAGAAGATTAAATGTATGCGATGCCTTAATGACCATTTCATAAGCGGGAAGCGGCAACTTTAAAGCAAGTAGACGCTCTGCCTCATCTTCATAATCATTAAAGTATTGGCGTAATTTGTCTACTGCAGCATGCTCAAAATTAAAAGCAGACATCTCAACCTCTTGCTGATGAAAAACATCTCCATAGGTCACAATACGCGCGCCTATCTTTCCCCAGGGGAGTTTAAACAGATTATCCACACCAAGAATCGACATCGCCAAACGCTCTAATCCA
>JAHFRX010000031.1:4221-11542 GCA_023266075.1 Legionellaceae bacterium
GGTGATGGGTTTACAAGGCAATCCACCGACTTGCTGGAAATATGTAAACTGGGACACCTCCATACCATTTTGCCAAACTTCCCAACCTAATCCCCAAGACCCTAATGTTGGCGACTCCCAATTATCTTCAACAAAACGAATATCATCGACTAAAGGGGAAACGCCCAGCGCTTTAATAGAATTCAAATATTTCTCTTGAATATCCAGTGGTGATGGTTTCAATACCACTTGAAATTGATAGAAATGTTGCACGCGATTAGGATTATCACCATACCGCCCATCTGTAGGCCGCCGAGAAGGCTGCACATAAGCAGCGGCCCATGGTTCAGGGCCAATCGCGCGCAAAAATGTCGCTGGATGAAACGTTCCTGCGCCCACCTCCATATCAAACGGCTGTAAAATAATACAGCCCTCTTCTGCCCAAAATTGTTGCAAAGTTAGGATAATATCTTGAAAGGTCGCAGGTTTCGTCATACGGCTTTACACTATTTCTTGTGTTGCATTTGATCAATCATCTCTTGCATTGCGGCTTCACTTGCACCACCTGGTACAAACGCAGGTGCTACTTTCAAATCATATTGACCCATAGGTGTATAAGCAACGATAAATGCTGGCGTTCCCATCAAATGAATTTTCTCAGCCAGTGCTCTGTTCTGAGCAAGCTCGTCTTTAACAGATTGGCTGGCCATATCTTTCTTCAGTTGATCGATATTCAATCCAACAGATTTAGCAGCTTCCATCACCACGTCATCGTTCAAAGGTTTGTCAAATTTAAATAGCGCATCTTGCAATGGTGCATATTTACCTTGCTTGGCTGCTGCTAAAACAGCTTGAGACGCAAACTCGGACGTTTTACCAAAAATAGGAAACTCTTTATAAATGACACGCAAGTTCTTATTTTTCTCAATCAACGTGCTGATAACAGGCTTCATTTTTTTGCAATGACCACATTGATAGTCAAAAAACTCAACCAACGTCACATCGCCTTTTATGTTACCCGCCATGGTCATATTCGCTTTGAAAATATCGCTTGCTTGCGTGACAATCGCGGCTTGCGCTTGAGTTTGCATTTCTTTCTGTTGTTTTTTCTGCAATATTTGAGAAGCTTCGACCAAGACTTCAGGATGGCTCACTAAATAATCATGTACTACTTTTTCCATTTGTTGCTGTTGTGCTGGCGTCAATGCACTTGGCACGCTCACAGCAGAAACTTGCATTGAAAAAATTGCTGCAGCTAATACAGTAACACCAACGATTGCTTTTTTACTCACAATGATCTCCTAATTTTAATTGATACGAGCAAGACCCTATCATCTGTTTGTAGGAATTTCAAGCCATACTTCGTGTGACGCTATACATTCAATAAATTCGCATAAGCAACAACTAACCACTTCATACCCTCTCTAAATTTTACTTGAACACGTGCATTTGCCCCTTCACCAGAAATGGCCAGCACAACACCTTGACCAAATTTCGCGTGCATCACGCTTTGCCCCATTCGATAACCATCCGTCACCCTATCTGAATCCATTGTTGACATCATCATTTTACGATTCCCACGATGATTCTCCAAAAGACCATCTGGAATCTCACGCAAGAAGCGTGAAGGGCGATGATACTCTTCACGGCCATATAAGCGACGAATTTCTGCATGAGAAATCACAAGCTGCTCTTTCGCACGTGTCAATCCCACATAACATAAACGTCGTTCTTCTTCGAGACGACCTGGATCGTCTAACGATTGACGACTTGGAAAAAGTCCTTCTTCCATACCCACTAAAAAAACGCATGGAAATTCCATGCCTTTTGCCGAATGCAATGTCATCAACTGAACACTCTCACCATTCGCCTGCGTACCTATATCACCACCGTCAAGCGAGGCCGTTGATAAAAACAACGTCACCAAGGTCTCTTTATCTGATGCCTCCAGAACGCTGTCATAACAAAATTGCCTTGCCGCACTGATAAGCTCTTGTAAATTTTCTAATTTTGACTCAGAGCGCTCGACTGTAGTTTTTGCATAATGAGACAATAGCCCACTTTCTTCTAAAATATGCGCAATTTGTTTGTCTAACTCTTGATAACTCAGTGAAGATTTCAATGCGGTGATACACTGCATAAATTGTACAAGCGCATGATGTGTTCGCGCTGAACATTGGTTATCCGAAACCAACATCTTCGTGGCTTGCCATAAAGAACTATCCGCAAGTTTTGCTTTTTCACGAATCATGTCTAATGTTTTTTCGCCAATACCGCGAGGTGGAAAATTGATGATACGTTCAAACGCACCATCATCATCCATATTCACAATCAACCGTAAATACGCGAGTGCGTCTTTAATTTCAGCACGTTCAAAAAAGCGCATGCCACCATAAATCGTGTAAGGAATACCCGCCTGCAATAAGGCTTCTTCAATCACCCTCGATTGCGCATTTGAACGGTACAAAATTGCAATTTCAGAAAAACGGCGACCATCATCCATCGCGAGCATGATGCGCTCTTTGACAAACCGTGCTTCATCAATCTCATTGATAGCCGTGTAAACACGTATCTTTTCACCGCGGTGACTCTCTGTCCACAAGGCCTTACCAATACGCGCAGTATTGTGCTCAATCAACGCATTAGCAGCGTCTAAAATAATCGCCGTAGAACGATAGTTCTGCTCTAAACGAAGTAATGTCGTCTCATGAAAATCTTTCGAAAAACGTTGGATATTCTCAATTTTGGCACCACGCCAGCCATAGATGGATTGATCATCATCACCGACGACCATCACCGTTACATCTGGATGCGCTAATAATTTTATCCACGCGTACTGAATAGCATTCGTATCTTGAAATTCGTCGATTAAAATTGCTTGAAACTGCTGATGATAATGCGACAACAATTCTTGATTTTTACGCAATAACTCATAGCAACGTAATAAAATCTCAGCAAAATCAATCACCCCCATCATCATGCATTGCGTTTCATACGCTTTATAAATCGCCAGCCATGTTTTTGAAGGACCATATGCTGGAGCAACGACATGCTGAGCGCGCAGTCCTTCATCTTTTCGTGCATTAATAAAATGTTGTGCTTGTTTGGCGGGCCACTGCTCTGGATCAAGTTGTTGAGCCAAAAGCACGCGCTTAATGAGACGTAGCTGATCATCACTATCTAAAATTTGAAAGTGTTGTGGCAACTGCGCTTCTTGATAATGCTGTCTTAGCATACGATGACACAGCCCGTGAAAAGTCCCCACCCATAAACGATGCATTGGCTCTGGCAATAGAGTATTTAAGCGTGTTTTCATCTCTAATGCCGCTTTATTCGTAAACGTCACCGCAAGGATAGACGCTGACGGCATACCATAATGCAAAGCCAAATAAGCCATACGACTCACTAGCACACGCGTTTTTCCACTGCCAGCACCCGCCAGTACTAATAAAGGCTTTAAAGGTGCAGTCACCGCTTCATATTGACGTTCATTCAATGTGCTTAACCAGGGCAAAGTGGACATTAACATCTCATTGTTTCAAATAGCCCTTATTCTACCCATAATTCACGCGCTTTAGAAGCATTCCATGTCACCAAAGATTCATGTAGTATGGTGTCACTCACGATTAGTCAGATGTCAAATGTCTTTTACTAAAAAATCATTCTTACTTTCAACACTACTTCTGTCCGCATGTATTCAAAAAGGTCCCAATCCCGTAGACCCGTATGAACAATCCAATCGAAAAATTCACGCGTTTAATCTGGTTTTTGATAAACTCGTTTTAAAACCACCAGCAAAACTGTATACCGCTATTGTTCCACCACCGATACGTAAGGGTATTAACAACGTTTATCGAAATATTAATCTTTGCCCAACGATCGCGAACGATCTTTTACAAGCAGATTTTACTCAAACATTCAAAGATACGTGGCGACTCATTATCAACTCATCACTCGGTATCGGTGGTATTTTTGATCCGGCAAGCACATGTCAACTTCCCGCACATACCAATGATTTAGGCTTAACTTTCGCCAAATGGGGGGATAAATCATCGCCTTTTGTCATCATTCCTTTTTTAGGACCGAGTACCATTCGAGACGGAATGGGGATGTTATTTGATACGTTACTGACGCCCTATTTTTACATTCCTCAAGATGCCACTATTTACGGTATTTTAGCGTTACGTTATGTTGATTTACGCTCACAATTATTTGACACAGAAAAGCTCATGGAGCAATCCTTAGATCAGTACGCGTTTTTACGTGATGCTTATTTGCAAAATCGCAACTATCTCATTACCGGAAAACAAGAAAATGCCTCCGAATCTCTTTATGTTGCAGAATAAATTTATTCCCAAATCACCCGATACTTCGCATCGGCCGCGTGCTGAAGCAAACCTAACAAAGGGACGGCGCGTTGGCGTAAGCTGATTTTATCTGCACCCACTTGCATCATCGGTTGATGCTCAACATGCGCTTGTAGTGCTTCCAATGCAAGCGGCACATCTTCAATTGCAAACGCTCCTGGTACCGTGCCGCTATGCTGCATAAGATGTAACAATTGAACGGCCACATCTTGAAACATAGGAATGCTAGAATACCCTTTACATTTAAATGTCACTAACATTGTTGCTCCATACAAAAAGAGTCAGCCGATAAGCCGGGTTCTGTCGTGAGCAATCATTCATCTGGGACGGATGTCACCATCCGCCTCAAGCAACCTACCCAGATCGCGTACGGGTCGCACGTTGTCTATGACGCCGATCTCTATTTGGTCTTGCTCCGAGTGGGGTTTTCCCTGCCACGTCTGTTGCCAAACGCGCGGTGCGCTCTTACCGCACCATTTCACCCTTACCTAACGAATTAGGCGGTATATTTTCTGTGGCACTTTCCGTAGGCTCTCACCTCCCAGGCGTTACCTGGCACTCTACCCTATGGAGCCCGGACTTTCCTCTCTAATCAAATTAGAGCGATTGCTTAGCTGACTCGGCGGCCATTATATCAAAATAAAACAAAAGCCTGCAAGCAGGCCTCTACTCAACACAACTTATTTTAAAACTCGAATATCACTTACCGCGTACCAATAAACTCATCATCAAAATAACGCTTCAACTTCGTACGTAACGTACCACGGCTCACACCTAAAACACGCGCCGCTTTAGATTGATTATAACGTGTCATTTCCATCACGGTACGGAATAATGGTGCCTCAACCTCTTCAACAATCAATTGATAGAGATTTAAATTTAAATCTTTACTACTTACATTCGTTAAGTAAGCTCTCACCGCGGTTATCACATTCTGCGTTAATGCTTCGTGTCGCGTTTGAACTTCTTGTTGTGCTACGCTCATCGTTATCTCCACATCATAAAAAAGTCACACAAATACAGACACATTCACTTTGAAAATGTCGCGTAAAAATTATAATAATTTGTCATTCCACGTCAATAAATGTCAAAAACATCGTATACATCAATGACCGATCATCATGAGCCATATGATATCAAATATCTCAAAGAGTGTAAATATTGATTTAATGATATTCATTTCTTAACGCAAGCTTAACATCAATTAATAAAAGCCTTTTTGTTTTAATTTAATCTACAGTGAAACTTTCGCCACAACCACATTGCCCTGTTTGATTGGGATTCTTGAAAATAAACTTATAATTAAGCCCTTCTTTCACATAGTCAACCGTTGTTCCTTGCAAATAAGGGAGACTTTTTTTATCAATAGAAACAAGATAATGGGTCGTTAAAGGCAACGTACTATCTGTTTCTAGTGGCTTTTCTACGTAGTCCACAACATACGCGTAACCCGAGCAACCTTTCTTTTTCACAGACAGGCGTACACCTTGATGCCCTGGGTGTTTTTCTAAATAAGAGACGATGTGATTAATCGCTGCTTGTGAAAAGTGAATATCAGGTACTTTCGGCGCAACATGTAATTCAACACTCATTTTTTATCCTTTTTTAATGCGTCATATAATGCGGGGATTTCACGACATAAGATGGAGATGAGTGTATCAATCTCCTTTAATGAGGTAAAACGTCCAAAAGAAAGACGTATAGAACTTTGCACTTCCTCTGTGGTCAAACCTAAAGCGCGCAACACATAAGAAGGTCCTGTTTTTTGAGAAACACATGCCGATGCTGTTGAAAAGGCAATACCTTTTAAAGCGATTAACAAATCATCATGGTGCAATCCTTCAAAACGAATATTAAGATTATTCGCAATACGCATTTTTGCATCACCATTCAAAACAAGACCAGGCAAATGTTGAATTCCCACCCACAAACGTTGACGTAACGACGATAAGTAAGCATATTCATTTGCTCTATTTTCATTTGCAAATTGAAACGCTTTTCCCATCCCTACTATCTGATGTGTCGCAAGTGTACCTGAGCGCATCCCGCCTTCGTGCCCACCACCATACGTTTGAGGATTTAAACGCACACGAGGTTTGTGGCGTATATATAACGCGCCAACACCTTTAGGACCATACAATTTATGCGCCGAAAACGACATCAGGTCCACCGGTAACTCGGTCAATGCTATCGGTAATTTTCCAGCACTTTGTGCTGCATCAACATGAAAAAGGATACCCCTTTCCGACAAAAGTGGAGCAATTGTTTCAATAGATTGAATCACGCCTGTTTCATTATTCACATGCATGAGGGAAACAAGAATTGTATCGTCACGCAAAGCATTCAATACGTCTGCGTGATCTAAAAGTCCATTCGATTGCGGCTTAAGATAGGTGACCTCAAAACCACATTTTTCTAGATGTTTAAAACTGTCTAAAACAGATTTATGCTCTGTTGCAAGCGTCACCAGATGTTTCCCTTGACGTTGATAAAACGTGGAGGCACCTAAAATTGCCAGATTATTTGCTTCAGTAGCCCCGGATGTAAACACGATTTCTTCATCTGAAGCACCGACCAAGGCGGCGACTTCTGCACGCGCATGCTCTACTGCAATCGCCGCTTTTCGACCAAAACAATGCGTCACTGAAGCTGGATTACCAAACTCAGTTGTGGGTCCCATATAATGCAACATTTCCTCAATGACACGAGGGTCAATCGGTGTGGTCGCCATATAGTCAAAATAGACTGGTCTTTCTGAATTCATTTTGCAGGAGTCCTATTCACAATCGTGCGCTCAATATGCGTCAATATCCCACGCAGAATATTAACCTCCATCGTTTCAAGTGTA
Organism: Legionellaceae bacterium; assembly: GCA_023266075.1. Classification (GTDB taxonomy): domain Bacteria; phylum Pseudomonadota; class Gammaproteobacteria; order Legionellales; family Legionellaceae; genus JAGVJT01. The sequence goes on from JAHFRX010000031.1 coordinate 11,416, forward strand.
GCACGATTAAATAATCTCCTCAGTCGTTGCTGTAAACGTTTAGGATTAGACAGTTTCAAAAAATCAATGGTAATCAAAACAGATTCTAAATGTTGATAAAACAACTCGATTTGCTCGGCAGTCGCCA
>JAHFRX010000172.1 GCA_023266075.1 Legionellaceae bacterium
AATCGCGGTATAAATATTAACTTGGCTAGCAACGACGGAGTGTCTCCATTGCTTTTTGCAATCAATAGCGGATACAGCCATTTAATTAAATTGTTTTTAGAAAAAGGAGCTAATGCGAATCAAGCTGATATTAATGGCATTACCCCATTAGGTGCTATCATTAGCCAATACACAGAAGATAATGATGTAACGTGTCAATTGGTTGAGTTATTGATCAATCATGGTGCAGAGCTTAATTTTCATAATGACCGTTGTGGTGGTGGAAAGTCCGCATTACTTTTATCGATGATAAAGCCTAATCGAAAAGTTTTTTCTTTGCTGCTCGATAAAGGAGCCGACATTAATTCTAGGCAGTTAGAGGGAATAACCCCTTTTGATTTAGCTATACTGCTTAATGATCGTTACATGATTCACAAACTAGCCGTTGCTAAGCCAGAGCCAGAACCACATACAGCGGAACTTCTTCGTTTGTTAGCGACGCATAACCCTAGCATTGTATCTGCCGAGGGCGATTTTCAAAATCAAGTTGATGTATTGCTGGTAGGCGCAAACGATCATATAGATAAACATCTTGATAAGCGCAGACAGCAATCAGTTAATCCGTTGCGATTCTTTCCAATACCGAATAAGAATAATGATGTTGCTGCTGTTGCTGTTACCAGGCCTGATCCGTCATTGACATTTTAACTCGACTTTATGAAAAATCCCCACCGCCGAATCCCCGCGGTCTGCGCCGTGGGGATTCGGCGGTGGGGATTTTTCATAAAGTCGAGTTTAACCGTCATTCCGCACCTGAATTTTTGATTTCGTCGTTCCCGCCTGCACTGAGCATATTCGAAGCCGACTCTCGCGAGCGGGAATCTATAACTGCACGTGAATATTGCTGATCATTTTGGTTGTTTTGAGATCAACCTATTGATTGATATTGTTTTTTTTTCAAAAAACACTTGACACGGATCCGTGTTTTTGATCTATTACTCACTTTTGGTGAAAGAAAAGTGAACCTTCCAGATTACACATCCAAATCCATTGACCACCTTGGTCTGGTATCTGCTCTATGTCAGGAGCTTGGGATTGCTGACTTTATCGATAATCAATTCCCCAATCAGTCTGAGCATCGACATATTAGCCATGGGCAACTGCTTGTTGCGATGATATTAAATGGCCTCGGCTTTGTTAGCCGAACCTTGCATATGTTTCCCGATTACTTTGCAGATAAACCGGTTGAGCGTCTATTGGGTGTTGGAATCAAACCAGAGCATATCAATGACGATGCACTGGGGCGTTGCCTGGATAAGCTATATGAACACGGTGTTTCAGATCTGTATCAAGATTTATCAGAGAAAGTCGTTCTCCGCTTGGGTTTACCTTGTAATTCCGTGCATCTGGATTCAACCAGTTTTCACGTTGATGGTGAATATAATGCTGAATCAGATACTAATGCGATTCGATTAACCAAAGGATACAGTCGAGATCATCGCCCCGATTTAAATCAAGTTATTTTGAACCTCATCACTGAAAATCAAGCAGGCATCCCGGTTTACATGCAGGCCTGCAGTGGAAATACCAATGACAGTGAAGGCTTTAAAAAGATCGTTAAATCACATGTGAGCAGTTTAAAAGCTGCGCAAAGAAGCCGATACCTAGTTGCTGATGCAGCCTTGTATGTGGCTGAGACAATACAAGCTCTTCAGGAACAGGGGCAACTTTTTATTACACGCGTCCCACAAAAGCTTGTTGAGGCAAAGAATTTGATAAAAAATCAAAGTCAGTTGCCGCTCGAGTTATTTTGCGAGGGATACTCTGGTGCATGGGTTGATTCAAATTATGGCGGTGTAGCACAAAAATGGTTGTTTATTCGCAGTGCGCAAGCCACCAAACGAGAGCGACACACGCTTCTTAAGAACATTCTAAAAAGCACCGAACAGTCTATGAAATCGTTCAATAAACTCTGTCGGCAGACCTTTGCCTGTGATCAGGATGCTGAAAAAGCCTTGGCACGGTGGCTGAAAGAGCAAGATTATGCTCAGATATTTGACATCAAAATTATAGAGAACGTTGTTTATAAAGGCCGAGGTCGCCCCAAACAGGATGCTCAAGGTGAAAAAACCTACCAAATATCAGGGCAATTGGCGACCAGTATACGAAAAAAAGAAACGAAAGAAGATGAGACTGGCTGTTTTATCATTGCAACAAATGACATTGACAACAAACTGACAATGGATGAATTTTTATCTCACTATAAATCACAGCAGGCTGTTGAGCGAGGTTTCCGTTTTTTAAAAAGCCCGGATTTCTTAACCTCCTCATTATTTTTAAAGAAGCCAGAACGCATCGAAGCGTTGCTAATGGTGATGACCTGCTCGCTCATGATATATGCCGCTCTTGAGCACTTGATCAGAACCAGGCTTCGTGAAAAAGAAATGTTCTTCCCTGACATGAAGAAAAAACCCACTCAAAATCCAACAGCCAAATGGGTCTTTTCATGCTTTGCAGGCGTTCATGAACTCAGTGTTGGCGCGGATATTAAGGTGATTCTCAATCTGAATGAAAGGCAAAAGATTATCTTGAACTGTTTAGGAGACCGCTACTGGGGTGTTTATTCGTAAAATCAGGTGCGGAATCCGGGGTTTAACAATCTCGGAATTTCGGAAATCATGTAAAGTGGCACAGATAATACGCGATGGTTAACCTCAAGTGGTTTTAGGGAAAGGCGGATACCAAGATCGTAGTTTTTCTCATTTAAAAAAAGTTGCAGTGAGCGTAGGCTACCTGTTTTCCCTGCCTTAATTTCAATGGGAATAATACGATCATTCACGTTGATTACATAATCAACCTCAGCGCTACTGCTTGGCTTTTGCCGATCCCAATAAAAAAGTTCACTTTGCATGTACGGTTTGCGATACGCCAAGAGCTCTTGGCCTGCAAATTGTTCGGCTTGTGAGCCACGATTGAGAAGCATTAAATCTTTTTGTAAAAATAGTTCCGCAGATAGCTGACTCGTAGAGTTAGCTAAACCAATATCTAAAAAAATAACTTTAAAATGCTTCTCATTCATAAGTGTGCTGAGCGGTAATCCGCTGGCGTTGGTATGGTGCACTTTGTACAGAAGACCCGCTTCAATTAAATAACCAAGCGCCTCTTTTATTTCTCGCGATCCAATATCCGGATCAATATGGCTGTAAGTAAATTTTTCACCGATAAATCCAGGCGCTTCTTTCAATATTTTTTGCATGTATTGATGTTTTGTTTTACCAGCATATTTTCCAAAATCATCACGATAACTTTGTACTAAACTAAATTGTTTCACTTGTACACGCTCTAAATTTCGGGTGCTAATGTATTCCTTCACAACATCAGGCAATCCCCCGATAAAGAAATAATGACGTAAATGTTCACACAATTCATCATGCACGATGGATTCTATGCCTGTTGCTAAGGTAACCTGGTTTAAATATTCAC
>JAHFRX010000173.1 GCA_023266075.1 Legionellaceae bacterium
TTTGTCAATGTAGCTCGAGTGGCGCGCATCAATAATCAGTTGCGATCCGTGAGGAATGGAATTCAGCTCAGCGACCAAAGACGCTTTATTTAAAAAAGTAATCTGTTGCGGTAAAACAATACGGTTGATAATGCCGTTTGGACTGATTTCTTTGATGATGTCAATTCGCACTTGGCTATTGGATTTCAAAATAAAGAATAAGCTGACAAATAAGCCCGTTAAAATACCGACCAATAAGTCAACAGTGACGATACCAATAATAGTTGCGACAAAGGGGATAAATCGGTCGATACCTTGCAGATAAATGGTTTTATAAATTTTAGGGCTGGTGAGCTTGTAACCGATATAAATCAAGACAGTAGCGAGGGACGACAACGGGATGCGATTTAAAACATGAGGTAGATAGAGGACAGCAAGCAGAATAAAAACGCCATGCAGAATGGTCACAGCCTTTGTTTTACCACCGGTTTGAATATTGACAGATGTGCGAACGACGACGGATGTAATCGGGAGTCCACCGATTAAACCAGAAATAACATTGCCAATCCCTTGCGCTGCGAGTTCTCGATCTTTGGAGCAATGCTGATGTTTTTTGTCTAGCTTTTCTACAGCCTGAATATTTAATAGTGTTTCTAACGACGCAACAATCGCAATCATGGCTGCGTATAAATAAACTTTCGGATTGGTCCAAGCAGACCATTTAGGGAAGGTGAATTGTTGCACTAAGTTTTTTAATCCCGCTTCACTCGGTATATTCACCAATTGCAGTGTGTCTTGCGCGAGTGATGAGCCTAGTAAAACAAAAATTTCATTTAACATCACACCAAAAATAACCACAATAATGGTTCCTGGAATGGCTTTCAGGAGATTTATTTTTGTTTTGTCAAAATAAATTAAAATGAAAAAGGATAAGATCGAGATAGCCGTTGCACCTTGATTGATATGTTGTGGCAGTTGGAATAATGGTGCAAGTTCGAAGCCCTCTGCGGTATCCAGGAGTAGGTGTTTGAGATCAGATAAATTACGGGTATGCGTGAAAGCAAAAGGCAACTGCTTTACAATTAACAATAAGCCAATGGCGCATAACAAGCCTTGAATCACATTGGTTGGAATATAATCAGCGATGAATCCTGCGCGAAAACTTCCCATGATAAATTGGATACATCCGGCAAGGGTGAGCGCGAGTAAAAAAGCGTTAAAATCGCCTAATTGTGCGGTGACGGTGACCACAACGGCAACCATACCCGCGGCAGGGCCGCTGATACTGACCGACGAGCCGCTGAGGCTCCCAACAACAATACCACCGATAATGCCGCTTAAAATTCCTGAAAAAAGAGGAGCGCCTGAGGCGATAGAGATACCCAGACAGAGTGGGATAGCGACTAAAAAAACGACAATTGCGGCAGTGAAGTCCAATTTTAAATTGCGCGCTCTGTACAATTTCATTTTACGCATGAGGTTTTCGGGGAGATGCATCGAGTGCTGGCCTAATTTGCATTTTAATGAGATTGATTATCATTCAGGTTATGATAAAATGCAATCCAGGGCGTTGGTTAAATTTTTTTATCTCTCCCCTTGAAATACAAAAAGATACCCCCATATGCATAATCAACGTTCCAATAACGTGCATTTGAATACAATATGGCAAGCTAAGTATTGTTGGCTGGATTGTATGAGATTTTAATTTTATATATTTACAGGAGAAACAGATGAGCGTAAAAATTCGTCCACTACATGATCGAGTTGTTGTCCGTCGTATGGAGGAAGAGCGTACTACTGCAGGTGGTATCGTGATTCCAGATAGTGCTGCAGAAAAACCAATGCGTGGTGTTGTGGTTGCTATAGGTCTTGGCAAGCCACTTGAAAATGGTGATGTGCGTGCATTGGCTGTAAAAGTTGGCGAAAAAGTATTGTTTGGAAAATATTCGGGTACTGAAGTTAAAATGGGTACTGAAGAATTAGTCGTGATGCGTGAAGATGACATCATGGCCATTATCGATGAGAAATAACGTTATTTATAAATCTATTTTTTAAAGGAGATTGTAACAATGGCTAAAGACTTACGTTTTGGCGATGAAGCTCGTCAACAAATGCTGGCTGGTGTAAATGCCTTAGCAAATGCAGTTCAAGTCACAATGGGTCCTCGTGGGCGTAATGTGGTACTTGAGAAATCCTATGGTGCACCTACGGTCACTAAAGACGGTGTGTCTGTTGCAAAAGAGATCGAGTTTGAAGATCGCTTTAAAAACATGGGCGCACAAATGGTTAAAGAAGTTGCGTCTAAAACGTCTGATACTGCTGGAGATGGTACAACAACAGCAACTGTGTTGGCCCGTGCTATCCTCGTTGAAGGTCACAAAGCAGTGGCTGCAGGCATGAATCCTATGGATTTGAAACGTGGTATTGATAAGGCTGTGATTGCAGTGATTGAGCAATTGAAAAGCATGTCTAAACCTTGCAAAGACAACAAAGCGATTGCACAAGTAGGCTCTATTTCTGCGAATTCTGATGAAGCGATTGGCTCGATTATTGCTGAAGCGATGGAAAAAGTTGGTAAAGAGGGTGTTATCACTGTTGAAGATGGTAACGGTCTTGAGAATGAGCTTTCTGTTGTTGAAGGTATGCAATTTGATCGTGGCTATATTTCTCCATATTTCATCAACAATCAACAAAATATGTCAACAGAGTTAGAGCATCCGTTCATCCTGTTGGTCGACAAGAAAATTTCTAATATTCGTGAAATGTTGACGGTATTAGAAGGTGTTGCTAAATCAGGTCGTCCACTGTTGATTATTGCTGAAGATGTTGAAGGTGAAGCATTGGCAACATTGGTTGTGAATAACATGCGTGGCATCGTGAAAGTATGTGCAGTCAAAGCACCAGGCTTTGGCGATCGTCGTAAAGCAATGCTTCAAGATATCGCGATTTTGACGAGCGGCCAGGTGATTTCTGAGGAAGTTGGTAAGAGCTTAGAAAGTGCAGCACTAGAAGATTTAGGTGTAGCAAAACGCGTTATCATTACCAAAGAAAACACAACGATTATTGATGGCGAAGGCAAGTCAAAAGACATTTCTGCGCGTATTACACAAATTCGTGCTCAAGTTGCAGACACAACTTCTGATTATGATCGTGAAAAACTTCAAGAGCGTGTTGCGAAGTTATCGGGTGGTGTTGCTGTGATTAAAGTAGGTGCGGCGACAGAAGTTGAAATGAAAGAGAAAAAAGCACGTGTTGAAGATGCATTACATGCAACGCGAGCTGCTGTTGAAGAAGGAATTGTTGCTGGAGGCGGTGTTGCTTTGATTCGTGCTCAAAAAGCATTGATCAACTTAAAAGGCGATAATCATGATCAAGATATGGGTATTGACATTTTGCGTCGTGCCATTGAATCACCTTTGCGTCAAATCGTGATCAACGCAGGCTATGAAGCGTCTGTTGTGGTGAACAAAATTATTGAGAA
>JAHFRX010000032.1 GCA_023266075.1 Legionellaceae bacterium
ACGTGCAAGAATAGCATAAAATAAAAAACCACACGGATCGACCACCATAGAAACAACAGAAAGCATGAAAATGAGTATAGCAGGCAGTACGGTGTGCATAAAAAAAGGACCCATTAACGCATACTTGATGAGCTCAATGATAAAAATACCGACAAGGCAAGACCAATCATAACGACTTTTTTGACGAATCAAACGAGACAAACAAAAATAAATGGGTAGGAGTATAGGATTGGTTAAACGAAAGATAGTCTGGCTTAATGGGGAAAATGCATTGACTCTAAAAAAAATGAGTGCGAAACGCGCCCAAAGAACAAATAAAATAAAACTAAAGCCGATGGAAAACAAGAAGTAACTTACAGCGCTCATGCCCGACATGTGATGATCCTATTGATATGAATGCTCGATCTTAACGGTTCAATGTGTGTTCGGCAAATGAATAGCGTGTAAAAGTCGTATTTTAACCCATTCACGGTATTTTGAGTATATAATTACACATTTTTGATGGTGTGCTCGCTGATGTTTGTTTTACCTAAGGTCACAGTTGAACGATGGATATTGGGCTTGATTGCTTGCTCATTTTTATTTCGTCTTTTTTCATTAGGGACTGTCAATTTATTGGTAGAAGAGGCGTATTACTGGAATTATTCAGCGCATCTTGATTGGAGCTATTTAGACCACCCACCGCTTGTCGCGTTGCTCATTAAACTTTCAACGTCTTTTTTAGGAACGACAGAGTGGGCCGTGCGTTTACCCTCAATGATATGTTGGGTGTTGATGGCGGGGTATAGTTATCGACTCACGATATTGGTGGGTGAAAAAGGCTGGGTTGCGGTTTTCTTGTTATCAATTTTGCCATTTTTTTTCTTGCAGTCTTGGGTGATGACGCCTGATCAGCCTTTATTGGTGGCGTGGTCTGCATTGCTCTATTACTTATACCGAGCATGCGTTTTAAATCAAAATCGTGCTTGGTTCTCTGCAGGCATTGCGTTAGGTCTTGGATTATTGTCGAAATATACGATTGTTCTTTTAGTGCCAGCAACGTTGCTATTTTTGTGCCTCTCGGCAAGACGGCGATTTTGGTTTTTTAGAATTGAGCCTTATGCTGCATTACTATGCGCTGGTGTGCTTTTTTCGCCAGTGCTTTATTGGAATGCAACGCATGACTGGATTTCGTTTACGTTTCAAAGCAGTCGACGATTAAATGAAGTACATCAGTGCTCAATACATGTGCTATTTGGGTTACTCATTCTCTTTCTCATGCCGGTTGGCGTGAAAGGATTATGGCGTTTATGTCGCGTATCATCTGTTGGACAAGAGGATACATTGCTGTTTTTTAAATGTATGCTGGTTTTACCGCTGATTTTTTTTGCCTGTTTTAGTGTGTTTCATGCTGTGAAATTTAATTGGATAGGGCCTAGTTTATTAGCGCTTATCCCATGGCTTTCGCGTGAATTTAAAGCCTCTCAAAAAGCATGGGGATGTAGTGCTATCTTATTGATGTCAATGTATAGTTTGATACTTGTCATCATTGCACGAGGACAACCGACCAGCGTTTATCAGTTGTTATTTAGTAAATATATGAATTGGCAACAATTGTCAGAGACGATATTTGAACAATTGGAGAGCATCGAGCATCAGACACATACACAACCGGTGATGATAACCTTAGATAAATATAATATTGCGAGTGAGTTTGCTTTTTATCAGGCAAAATTACACCCTAAACACACCTATGCTATTCGTGGGAGTGATGTATATGGAGGCGAAAGCTTGATGTATCGTTATTGGGGCGAGGCGCTGTCGCCGATGGGACAGACACGCTTATTGGTGACCGATAACGCACGTCATTTTAATAATCCTGCGATTGTGTTGCATGCCACAACACAATCATCGATTCAGTCATGGACTGCGGTAAGCCAAGGCGCGTCCACGGATGTGAAAGCCTATTTTTATCGTATTATTCGATAACTCGCTTTCCGAATAGTCTTGTGCCAATACGGATACACGTACTTCCAGCTTTTATTGCTTCATCAAAATCAGCACTCATCCCCATAGACAGTGTGTCGAGCTTGAGGTGATGTGTTTGGTTGAGTGATGTTAAAAGCGAAGCGGTCTTAACAAAAGGATTATTATCTTGTTGTAGGCAATGCGGTTTCGGAATAATCATTAACCCACGCAGATGAAGATGTGGGAGTGTTAAGCAACGTGTGATTAAAGCATGTATTGCTTCGGGTAATACCCCCGATTTTGTAGATTCTCGATCAATGTTAACTTGAAGACAAATATTTAAAGGTGGCAAATGATTGGGACGATGATTATTGAGCGCCTGTGCAATGCCTTCTGTACTGACACTATGTACCCATGAAAAATGTGTTGCAATACGTTTGACTTTATTGTGTTGAATAGGACCGATGAAATGCCACGTGAGCGGAAATGCAAGAAGTGCCGTTATTTTCGGCAATGCTTCTTGCACATAGTTTTCACCAAAATCATGAATACCGGCATGAATAGCGTCAAGAATTTCCGCTATTGTGCGTGTTTTAGAGACAGCAATCAGCGTGATAGATTCGCGATGGCACTGTTTTAAGGCATGATCAATGTCTTGTTCAAGTGCTTTAAAATTTTCGAGAATACTCATGATGCATTTTTTTGAAGCTCTAGAAGTTGGTGAATACCGTGTTCAGCCAAATCGAGCATGGTATTGAGCTCATGACGATTAAAGCTGCCCTCTTCTGCGGTGCCTTGTACTTCAATGAGTTGTTGTGCCTCATTCATGACGATATTCATGTCTGTTTCAGCGAGCACATCTTCGGCATAATCTAAATCTAAAACAGGTTGCCCTCTGTAAATACCGACAGAAATTGCAGCAATATGATGAAATGTGGGAAGTTTTTTTATTTTTTCATGCGTATGCATCCAATGAATGGCGTCACGTAAAGCCACACAAGCACCTGTAATGGATGCTGTACGTGTACCACCATCGGCTTGAATAACGTCACAATCGAGTGTAATCGTAACATCACCCAAAGCCTTTAAATCAACACATTGTCTCAACGCACGACCAATTAATCGTTGAATTTCTAACGTACGGCCACCTTGTTTGCCGCGACTTGCTTCCCGATCATTGCGACTATGGGTCGAACGTGGCAACATACCGTACTCTGCTGTGATCCAGCCTTGATTTTTCCCTTTTAGAAAACGAGGTGCGCCATCTATGACTGAGGCCGTGCATAGTACTTGTGTTTGACCGAATTCTATGAAGACAGAACCTTCTGCGTGTTTGGTGTAGTGACGAGATAATTTGATTTCACGGAGTTGATTGGGTTCACGATGGCTAGGTCGCATGGTAAGATCCTCTGATAAAATAGTTAAGTATACATTATCGAGAATGAGATATGAATGAGCAACCGTTAGGTAATCTTTTTATTGTCGCAGCACCTTCTGGTGGGGGAAAGACAAGCTTGGTCGATCGCTTAACATCGAGTATGGAGAACATTATTGTTTCTGTTTCGCATACAACGCGTGATAAGCGTCCGAGCGAGGTTGACGGCGAGCATTATTTTTTTGTTGATGAACATATGTTTCAGCAGATGGTTGTTGATGAGGCTTTTATTGAGCATGCGACAGTTTTTGGGCATCAGTATGGGACATCGCACGCACAAATAGAGATGCGCTTAAAGCAAGGGACGGATGTGGTGTTGGATATTGATTGGCAGGGCGCTTTGCAAATCAAGCGATGTTTTCAGCATGCGGTCAGCATTTTTATTTTACCACCCTCTTACGAGGCTTTACGTCAACGTTTAGAAGCAAGACAACGGGATAATCCTGATGTCATTGAGACGCGAATGCAGCGCGCTCAAGATGAAATGGCGCATTATCGAGATTTTGATTTCTTGATTGTAAATGATACTTTTGAGTGTGCATTGAGTGATTTACGTTCAATTATTTTGTCTTATCGCTTAAAGTTAGCATATCAGATGCACAAACAGCGGAAATTGCTTTCCTTATTGTTAGCCACACAGTAAAATAGTCCTTTGGATTAATCGTTGTTGAGGTGAGTATTTATGGCTCGTGTTACCGTCGAAGATTGTTTACAGCATGTTGCAAATCGCTTTGAGCTCGTCATGGTGGCATCAAAGCGTGCGCGTGAAATTACCATTAGAGGTGCGCAGCCTCTGGTCGATTGGGAAAATGATAAACCAACTGTTGTAGCATTGCGTGAAATCGCAGAAGGCTTGATTGGAGCAGATATCTTGGTTGAAGATTAAAGCACGCCTTAGCGAAAGAGCGAGTTGATAACCTTAGCCCACTGTTACGGGAGAATACTGTGAGCTATTTTGAACCGCTGCGAGATGAGCTAGAGCGTTATTTGGACCCGCTTCAGGTCGAGAAATGTCATCAAGCTTACACTGTCGCTGAAAAGGGTCATCACGGCCAGATGCGTCGATCGGGTGAGCCTTACATTACACATCCTGTTGAAGCCGCACTTATTTTATCTAAAATGCGCCTTGATTATCAAACCATCATGGCGACTTTACTACATGATGTTTTTGAAGACACGACCATCACGCATGATGATTTGATTCGGCAATTTGGAGAAGATGTTACTGCTTTAGTTGAAGGGGTCACAAAACTTACCAAAATAAAATTTGAATCACACGCCCAAGCGCAAGCTGAAAATTTCCGTAAAATGATGCTCGCCATGGTAAAAGATATTCGCGTGATCATGGTCAAGCTTGCCGATCGATTACATAACATGCAAACCTTAGGTGCCATGCCTGCTGTGAAGCGTCGGCGTATTGCGATAGAAACATTAGAAATCTATGCACCAATTGCTAATCGTTTGGGTATGCACTCGGTGTATACGGGATTAGAGGATTTAGGTTTTAAAGCGCTTTATCCTATGCGATATCGTGCAATTAAGTCAGCGATTGATAAAGCACGAGGAAATCGTCGTGAGCTGACGCAAAAAATTGAGCTTGATTTGCAAAAAGCGATGGATACACTCAATATCCCTTACCTTCACGTGTATGGTCGACAAAAGCATCTTTATAGCATTTATCGTAAAATGCGCCAGAAAAAAGCGCCGTTTTCTGAAATTATTGATGTTTTTGGTTTTCGTGTGATTACGGATGACTTAGATACGTGCTACCGTGTGTTAGGTGCACTCCATCGTACTTATAAGCCTGTGCCACAACGGTTTAAAGACTATATTGGAATTCCAAAAATTAATGGTTATCAATCGTTACATACGACTTTATTTGGCCCTTATGGTCTTCCGCTGGAGGTGCAAATTCGTACACAAGATATGGATAGAGTCGCTGAAAATGGTGTGGCTGCGCATTGGTTGTATAAATCTTCTGAGTCTGGCTTAGAGGTCAATAAAGCGCAATTACGTGCAAGAGAGTGGGTTCAGCGATTGTTAGAATTGCAGCGTAGTACACGAGACTCGCTTGAATTCATTGAAAATGTGAAAATCGACTTGTTTCCGGATGAAGTGTATGTCTTTACACCTAAAGGTCACATCATGGAGCTCCCCCGGGGTGCGACACCGATTGATTTTGCTTATGCCGTGCATTCTGATGTGGGTAATAGTTGTGTTGCAGCGAAAGTAAATCGACGCTTAGTGCCCTTGAGTATTCCTTTGGCCAATGGTCAAACGGTTGAAATTATTACAGCCCCTAGCGCACATCCTAATCCGAGTTGGTTAAATTTCGTCGTGACGGGTAAAGCACGAGGCAATATTCGAAACTTCTTGAAAAGTCAGCAGTTATCTGAATCTATTGAAATGGGGCAGCGGCTATTAGAGCAAGCATTTGCTGAGTTAGCCCGTGAGTATCATGATATTCCTTTTGAATCTTCACAAGCCTTGTTACTGGATTTAAATTATAAAACGATGGATGAGTTGTTATACGCAATTGGGGTTGGTCATCAGATGCCTATGGTCATTGCAAAAAGACTCATTTCAGTCCAAGAAGATGGCATATTAGAAAAAACGATCCCGAGTAAGCCGCTCGCAATCAAAGGGACCGAGGGAATGATTGTGCATTTTGCCGAATGTTGTCAGCCTATTCCTGGTGATAATATTGTGGGCAGATTTCAGCAGGGCCGAGGTATTTTAGTGCATGCGAGTGATTGTGAAAGTGTCAATCATCGTAACAATAGCCCTGAGCAATTTATTTCCATGCGTTGGGATGAAGAAGTGCAGGGAGAGTTCTGGGTGGATATCACCGTTGAGGTTGAAAACCAGCGTGGTGTACTTGCATCAATGGCGACAGCAATTTCGGAGGCTGAGTCCAATATTGGTAACATCAATGTCGATCCACGAGACGGTCGGCATAACGCGGTGACGTTTTCGATCAGCGTGTTAGATCGTAAACATTTAGCACGTGTGATGCGTCGCTTACGTGCAAATAAAATGGTATTAAGATTATATCGAAAAAAAGGTGAGCAAAAATGAAAGTGATACATACTGACACAGCGCCACAAGCAATTGGTACGTATAGTCAAGCGATTGAAGTGGGAAATACGGTTTATCTTTCAGGACAAATACCGCTTGATCCACAAACAATGCTGCTGTGCAGCACAGACATTGTTGAGCAAATTCACCAGGTGTTTAAAAATATCTTAGCGATCGTTAATGCCGCGTGTGGTCATCTACATCAAATTGTGAAATTGACAGTTTACTTGACTGATTTAAGCCATTTTCCACACGTGAACGACGTGATGGCGCGGTATTTTACTGAACCTTATCCTGCGCGTGTTGCGATTGGTGTGAGTGCATTACCTAAAAATGCTTTAGTAGAAATCGATGCAATGTTGGTGAAAGAGTCAAACGCATGAATATCTTACCGCTACTGGTGATTTCTGCTGCGATTGTCGCTTTTTTTCAGGATGAGTTTGCGCGTTTTTTTGGTAAATTGTTTTCGCATGCCTGGGTGCGCTTGTTCTTACCGCTGGTACTTGTATCGGCGGGAGTCGAAGCATGGACGTCGATGTATTGGGTACTTGCCATCATGCAATCACGCATACATGCTATGATGTTATCTCTTTTTCAGTTGTTTCCTTATGCAACATGGTCGGCTATTTTTTCGCAGTGGTTATTTTTATTTTTGATATCGGGTGCACCTGCATGGGGATTGTTTTGGTGGTTAAAGCGTAAAGACGCAGAGAATATCGTATTAAAAACGATGTATACGTATCTTCTTGTGTGGTTATTTTTAATCTTGCTGTGGGTGGTCTGAGTGGTCGGGTTCGATCACTTTGCGTTTTGCTGCTTGATCAGATTTTATCAATGGAACAGCAACAATTTGTAAGAGGCCTAAGCCACCTGTAGGTTTCTTTATGATGAGTAGGCTGACGGTCAGTGATTGATCGATCTTATTGTCTTTATTTTGATATACGACATCCATGGGAAGAGAAACTTTCCATTGGTTATCTTTGGTGACTTGTATTGTTACCTCACCCTTAATAGTTGCAGAAACGACTAATTGTCTTGCTTTTATCGCATCAAGGTTGCCTGATTTCTGAAAGGCGGTATTGAATCCTTGCCAACCTTGCTCTGTAAAGCAATTTTTTAAAGCGCTGAGTTGTGCGGGTAATTCTGCATTGTTAAATGTGAACAGCTGAAGTGCTGCATGTTTAGACCAAGTCTCGATGACCGTGGGATCGATGGTGGTTGCATCTTTAGAAAACTGATAATTACAGTCGATGGTTGGGAGTGATGACGACGGCGATGGTTGGGCGGGAGTTGCATCGACAGCAAAACATGCTATTGGTAAGTAAACGAGAATAGGCAGTAAAGCAAATCCAAAGCGCATAAAAATCTCCATGGCATTTTTTATTGATAATGTGCCATGTCTCTTCTTTCTTTTCAATCAAGACCGATGAAAACATAGGATTTCTTTTTAGTGGGCCTAGTATTTGACTTTCATGTAAAAAAAATATACAATATGTCGTTCATTATTGAATCATTGTTTATAAACAGGAGAAATCATGAAAGCAGAAATGAAAAAAGTAACTAAAGAAACAATATCAGCTGCAAAAACAATAGTGGGTCTTGCATTGTTTTTAGAATTTATGCGTAATGTTGCACTTGCAATGGTCCTCGCGCTTATTGCTTTTGGAATTACAATAGCAGTAGCAGCAGCACCTGTTGCGTTATTGGTTTTTGGTATCGTTAGTGCCGCACTTATTGCAGTAGAATTAGTACGAACGATTGTTGCAGCGATTATTGTGAATAAGGCACTGGATGTGTCAGCGACGGTAATAGATGCTGGTGTAGAAGCTACTATGCCAGAAAAGACTTCGTCATCTAGCACACAAAAGCAAGCATCTAAAGCGCCAGTCGTGACTGCACATCAAGCGACAGCTGCCACTTCTACGCGTGGTAATAGTTTGTTTCCTGCTTTCTCTGCTCGTTCTGTAGCGACAGCTGATACAGCGCCTAATCTTGCGTCGCTTTCGCTTTAGTTTCTAGAAAAAAAGTGATCTCCAAAGTACCAGGAGATCACTTTATTTTTGGTATATCCTCCTCTGTTCTGTTATGATCCGTTGCAATTTTTTGACTTGGAGTCACGGTGTTTGTTATTACAGGAGGCAGTAGCGGGATTGGTTTTGCTTTAGCACGTGCTTTAGTCGCGCGTGATCAGAAGGTCTGCGTCATTGGCCGAAGAGTGGCACTTTTACAGGAAGCCGCTCAATATTCTCCTCGTATCTCTTATATAGAAGCGGACATTGCGACCGAGGCAGGATGTAAACATGTGGCTTCAGTGTTAAAAAAGTGTGACCGATTGAATGGATTAGTGAACAATGCGGGTGTAATTGAGCCTATTGCTCCTATCGCTAGGATAACACGAGAAGCTTGGCATAAACTCATGTCGACTAATCTTGATGCCCCACTTTTTTTAACACAATTACTTCAACATCAATTGATTGGTGGTCGCGTATTGAATATTGGTTCAGGAGCGGCTTATTTTGCTATCGAAGGCTGGGCGGCTTATTGTATTTCCAAAGCGGCTTTATCCATGTTAACACGCTGTTGGCAACTAGAATGCCCTGAAATTTCATGTGCGAGTGTAATGCCTGGTATTGTTGATACAGCGATGCAAGCGGTGATTCGTGGCTCAACTTCTATGGCTTCAGAGAAGCATGCTTTCTTTGTGAAATTAAAAAAAGAACATCAACTGTTAACCGTCACGCAAGTTGCTAATTTTTTAGTAACCTTGCTGCTAGATACAGACGCTACGACATATTCTTCAAAAGAGTGGGACATTTATGAAACCAATGCACAATATCCAGAAGAATAGCATGCTTCATTTTTCCGATATTACCTGTCGTGGCGTTGTGCTTGCAATATGCTTAGCAGCGATACTTGCAGCGTCTAATGCATTTTTGGCATTAAAGCTTGGACTACTCACATCAGCATCTATTCCAGCAGCTATTATTTCAATGGGCATCTTGCGTTTTTTTAAAGGCGCTACCATTTTAGAAAATAATGCGGTGCAGACTGCTGCTTCTGCAGGAGAAGCGGTCGCTGGCGGGATTGTGTATACGATCCCGGCACTTATTATTATTCAATATTGGTACCATTTTGATTATTGGACAAATTTCTGTATTGCTTTTTCAGGTGGCGTGTTGGGGGTACTTTTTTCAATTCCTTTACGAAAAGTGTTAGTACATGATCCAATGCTGCAATTTCCAGAGGGGCGTGCAATTGCAGAGGTTTTAAAGTCGTCTTATCAACGTCTTGGATTTATTCATTTACTCTTAGGTAGTGTGGTGGGTGCATGCCTTGAGCTTTGCCAGGTAGGATTTAAAGTGCTGGCGAGTGGATGGAGTTATTGGGTGTCTTTGAAGCGTACGTTGTTTGGTGTGAATCTTGGTTTTTCAGCGACGATGATAGGTGCTGGATTCTTGGTGGGCAAAGATATGGCGGTGAGTATTTTTGTCGGTGCTATCATCGCATGGTTGATTGGCCTGCCTGTTTTGAGTCACTTTAAGTTCAGTGCAATTGAATTAATGCCTCTGTCTGAAGCGGTATCTTCTTTATGGGCAAGTGATGTGCGCTATCTTGGTATTGGCGCAATGTTGTTTGCAGGCATTTGGACATTTATTCAATTCGTAAAACCGCTGTGGCGTAGGATGCGTGGTTTGGTGCGTGCGATACAAGAAGGCTCTTTTTTTGAACATCATCGTTTAATTCCCGCGACAGAGAAAGATTTACCGATGTTTGTCATTGTATTGGGTGTCTTATTACTCACTGTGGGATTGTATGTATTGTTTAATCAACTTTTTGCATTATCCGTGATTGGCTTTACGTCTTCACAAGGGATGTATGTGATAGTGACGGCTATTGCTTATATTGTAGTGATTGGTTTTCTTTTTTCTGTGATCACGGCCTATTTTTCTGGGATGGTGGGTGTGACGGCGAGTCCAGGAAGCTCTGTTGTGATTGCGGGTATTCTTTTTGCTTCTTGGTTATTGCTCATCGCGATACGTGCCTTTATTCCAAATGAACTTACACCAGAGGCGTTAAAATCAGCAGAGGCAATAACGATTATCATCGGCTCAATTGTGACAGGGATTGCCGCCATTGCGAATGATAATAGTCAAGATTTAAAAGTAGGTCAGCTTGTCGGTGCAACGCCATGGATGCAACAGCTTATGCTGCTGCTTGGCGTATTGGTTTCTTCTCTGGTCATTCCATGGGTGATGCAACTATTGTTTGATGTTTATGGGATTGCAGGCGTTATGCCGCATTCAGGCATGGATGCATCGCAATCGCTACCTGCACCGACAGCAGCACTCCTTGCGGCAATTACGACCGCTGTGTTTCATCATGATTTGCCTTGGGCGATGATGGGTTTGGGGGCATTCATTATTTTTCTTCTGATGTTTTTAAATCGTGTTTTAAAGCGTCATCAGCAATTTCAATTTTCAGCACTTGGGGTTGCCGTAGGGATGTATTTACCATTATCAACGTCTTTTCCGTTACTGCTGGGTGGATTAATTGCTTTTCTTACGGAGCGCCAAATTAAAACGAATGAACAAAAGCAGCGAGGAACATTAATTGCATGTGGATTGGTAGCAGGCTCTGCGTTGATGGATGTTGTTTTGGCCGGTGTGTTTTCATTGTCACAGACACAAGATGTTTTAACCCTCATGCCAGAGCACCTATCCTCTCTGGCAGTGGGGTTGTCTATGTTAAGTATTGTGTTGCTCAGCGGCTGGATGATGCGGTGTATGAAGTAATAAGTGTGTTTGATCATGCGCGAGTGTTCGTCGATGTGCTCTGAAGTATGTGAGTGGTGAGCACTGAAAAAGGTCGAGCAGTTTCTCCATATAAA
>JAHFRX010000033.1 GCA_023266075.1 Legionellaceae bacterium
AAGCTCTACTGATTGCGAGTCCCATTTTGCCTCCTTGCATATGGACCTATCTATTGCTGACTAACGCATCTACAGTGCGTTGTAGTTCCTCTATTTTTTCACGAGTGCGTGCGAGAACATTGACTTGGACATCGAATTCTTCGCGTGTCACAATATCCATTTTGGCGAAAGCACCCAATAATATGGCCTTAAATTGTTGCTGAACATCTTGCTCAATGGTTTTTAAATAAGGTGGAAGGACCGCAAGTAATCGTTGACTTAATGATTCAAATTGGCTTGTTGTATCCATCGTGCATCCGAAAGAGCGAAAGGTTTAAGTTTAACAAAATTCAGGAGATTGAGCTATGAAAATGATTACTGCAATTATTAAGCCTTTTAAGTTGGACGATGTTCACGAAGCGCTATTGGAAATTGGAATACCCGGTATTACTATCTCAGAAACAAGAGGTTTTGGTCGTCAAAAAGGGCATACAGAGCTTTATCGTGGTGCAGAGTATGTCGTTGATTTTTTGCCTAAAATTAAAATTGAATTGTTATTACCTGAAAATATGGTTGAAACGGCGATTGATACGATCTGTAAAGCCGCTTATACAGGTAAAGTCGGAGATGGAAAAATATACGTGTATGATATTGAGCAAGTGATATGTGTCAGAACGGGTGAGGTGGGTGACGATGCGCTCAGCTAAACCACTCGATCGTCTCTTCTGTGATAACCCCATCTAGCGGGATGTCCCAAGCATCGTGCGGCAAACTATTCGGATAATATTGACAAGCGTAGGCAATGCCGATGATTTTTTTAGGCTTGCTATACATGAAGGTCTTATCATAATAGCCCTTACCGCGTCCGAGTCGAACACCTGTTTTGTCAAATGCGACCAGGGGGGCCAGTAGTAAGTCTAATGTTTGAATGGCAACAGGATGTTGGTGTATGGGTTCGAGAATGTTGAACGCGTTTAACGTCAACAGGTCCTCTCGTTGAAACGCTACAAAATGGAGCGTCTCGTGTGGTTGGATAACGGGTAAATACACGTGTTTATGCTGATGAAGTGCATCGAGTAATAGTGTTTCTAAACAAATTTCTTTACCAATTGCATGATAAAACGCGATGTGTTTTGCCGTTTGATACAAATGAAGCGCTAGAATTTTTTGGCAAATACGCGCTGAAGCAAGTGTTTGAGCCACTGAACTGATAGCGTCTCGTTGTGATAAATAGATTTTACGTATACTTTCTTTTGTATGCATATCCGATAGTCTAGTTGAGATTCATTGAATATCCAATTGCATTCTTTCATAAGCGGGTTATACTTGATCAGAAATGATATAGGAAGAGGGGACGCCTCTTATGGCTGAAAACTTTTCAAAATCCGCACACTGGCGTGATTCGGCAAGGAGTGCGCGCTTTTTTATGGTGGATGCGCGTGCAGCATTTCCTTTGTTCATTTTCCTGATGCATATTCGGATTTGGACGGGTATATTAGTATTAGTTTCAGCCGTTTTTTTTGGTATTATTGAACACTATGGCTTTACCGTGCCTGTTTTTCTGCGTTGGCTGCGTAATTTTTTTTCAGGTGGTATTAAAACAGCAAGACCCTGGTGGTTATGATGGCTACAGATATTTCAACGAATATGACAATGATTGCGCGAAGTATGAACGCTAAATTCTATCTTAACGATAGATTTATCAGTCATGAAGAGGTTTTTTCATCGACAGGACTTTTGCCAGCACTTGCGCGGCGTGCAGATCAATTGTGCTCTCTTTGTTTAGGATATGGTCTTGGTGTTTCCTTCGAGGATGCTGAAAATGCATTATTAGGGATGCGTGTTATTTTTGATGAAGTAACGCCGCGTTCATTGCGGTTGTTGTATTTGACGGATATCTTAAATGAAATTATTCAAGGTGGTGTAAATGGTGATTACACTGCGCTGGACGAGCTAATGTACGATTAACGAACAAGTTGTAAATTTTTTGTAAAATTCGACGTGTTAAGCTAATCTTAAGGCTATTTTTGCTAATCTTTAAGTGTAAGAGGTTATTGACGAGTGTGAGCAAATTGAGTTTAATCTTCACATCTTTATCGAGTTGTTGTGATGATTATTCGTCGTGTTGAAACGTGTAGAGGGTGTTGTATGGCAGTAAATACTATAGGAAAAAGCAATAGCGCAGCATACATGAGATTCTTTGGAGAAGCCGATGTTCCTGCTTTGGACAGAGATTCTGTTGTAATTTTAGATACACAGATGAATGAGAAAGAGGCTCATCTGTCTAGGACGAATAATTTTGGTAAAATGGCGGAGGTTCATGCTGCACGTAATCGTGTAAGACAAGTTATTGGTGCGCCGTTGTTACCGGAACTCCCTTCTCGCGATGATGCGTCGCATGAGCATGGCAATCGTAATGAGTCTCTTGTTAGAGGCGGATGATTTGGTAACGTATGAAAAAGAATGAGCTCACCAAGCAACAAGTGGAAGACATACTTAGGATTTTGGATGATTTAGTGTCTCAAGCGGGTTGGGACTCTTCCATGTTTCTGCGTGTTATTAATAAGAGCCTGCAGACTATGCGAGACGATTTTGCAACGAAAGCGGAGGCTGTTTATCATCTTCAACAATCAAATGTGTCCTCACATCTGGCAAATCGCGTAGCAGTTCGAAGTGGTCAACAAGAAATCTATGTTTCGCTTTACTCATCAGATGGTGGAAATATGCAAACCTGGGAGCGGATTGTGCTTAATCTCCCCAAACATACGATTTCGCGTCCAATCTATGCGAGCGAAGAAGATGTAAATCAAATGATGCGCCACAAAGAAAATAAGATGAATGAAGCATATGTGTCGGCGTATGTGAATCAAACGGATATCTTATCCATCGGTGATAAGACGCCCTATGATAAGTTAGGTAAAGCACTACTGACATTGAAAGATAGATCTATCACCTTGAATAATATCAATCGGTTTGTCCATACGTCTGGTATTTATGTTCTTGAGCATGGTCGTTTGACTAAACAAGAGCAAGATGAATAGTTTATCGAAAGAAGTCTATTGACAGCGCCTCATAAAATTCAGCTATACTGTACCTATCAAATTTTGCTGATGACGAATGCATGGCTCAACAACAATCCCAACAAGGCAGCAGCACAGATAGTGGCATGGGGCCTATTTGGATAACTGTGCTTTTGTTTGTAACAGGGTATCTCATCTGGGCGCTTGCCCGTGCGCAAATTGTTAAATTTATTTTCTTCTTTAATTTATTTCAAGCTAAATTGGTATCTCTTGTCTTGGGCCCAAGCTTTTTAGCGGTAGATGTTAATTGGATGAATACCGTTGATCCTGGATCTGTGGAGTGGAACCAGCTTGTGGCCTCAACAATGCATATTGGTTCTTATGTGCGTTACCCCTTTTGTTTTGTGCTCATTGTATTAGCGATTGTTTTGTTTCAGTCTGATGTCACACGAAAGTTTCGACGTGCGCATGATATGAAAACGTTACGTGCACAAGAACAAAAAAATTGGACATGCATTATGCCAGTCGTCAGTGAGGACTTGGCAAAAGCAGATATTAATGCGGGTCCTTGGGCCATGGCCTTGAACCCCCTGGAGTTTGCGCGAAAAAACAACTTACTTAAAAAAGAAGATCCGCTTTTAGATGCGGTACCTGGCAGTAGGAAAAATCCAGGAGATGAGTGGACCGCTGGTATTCGTAAAGTAGATGCAAAACGTATTTTTACAATGCAACTGGGGCCTGTATGGGAGGGCTTTGATAAAGCGCCTCCTCAAGCACGTGCAATGGCTGCTGTATTTATGGCTCGAATGAATCGAGATAGGCAAGGTGCTGCAATGATTCTGGATACGCTTGTCAAAACGGCGGTACAAGGTAAACCCAATTATGATATTGCGAATGCGGTATTTAAAAAACATCAAAACGTTGAGATTGTACAGGAAGTCGTAGAAAAACATGCTTATCTTTTGACGGTGATGGCGTCTCTCTTGCAAGCATCGAGGCAAGATGGCGTTGTGCCGAGTGCTGAATTTTTGTGGTTGAAGTTGTTCGATAGACGATTGTGGTATATGTTGAATTGTGTGGGACGACAAACGCCTTATGCGGAAGTGTCAGGTCCGTTTGCGCATTGGCGAGCGGAGCAAGTATTAGGTCGTCGCTCTTTAGTACCCATGGTTGATGAGGCAATTAGGGCGTTAGAGATTGCGGTTAAAGAAGTGAAACTTTCGCTTAAAGAATTACGAGGATTGACACCATAATGCGCGGGATAGAACAACGTCATGAAATCGACCCTACCATGCTTCTGCGGGATACGCGTACCTTAGGTAAGCGTATCAGTGATTTTTTTTCAAAGCCCGCTAATATTTCAGTCGTGATTTTTTCGGTGACAGTGATTGCCTATATCGTTCCGGAGCTTGCTTTTTTAATGTTGATTTTTGGCGCCATTTCATTTGCATATACTTTTTCTAGAAAGCAAAAGTTGCCCTTTAGACTGCCTAAAGTTTCACATGTAAAAGACTATAATGATTTAAAACCAGGAATAAAAACGCCAAATCTTGCACGTGGTATCGCTTTTTTTGGTAATGACATTAAAACCAACGAAGAGCTTTGGTTTACCAACGAAGATATGCGCACACACGTATTGATTTTCGGTTCTACAGGTAGCGGTAAAACGGAAGCGTTGGTCTCTATTGCGTTTAATGCACTCACGCAAGGCAGTGGGTTTATCTACGTCGATGGCAAGGGGGATAACTCTTTATACGCTAAAGTGTTTTCAATGGTTCGCGGTATGGGTCGTGAAGATGATCTTCTCCTTATTAATTTCATGACGGGTGCGCGTGATATTGTCGGCCCGCAAGAAAAGCGATTATCCAATACGATGAATCCATTTTGCCAAGGCTCGTCAAGTATGTTGACACAACTTGTCGTGAACTTGATGGGCGGCTCTCAGCAACAAGGTGGAGATGGTGACATGTGGAAAGGTCGTGCGATTGCGTTTGTAGAAGCACTCATGCGCCTTTTAGTATACATGCGTGATGATGGCGCGATTTTGCTTGATGCAAACACCATTCGTAATTATTTTGATTTAGGTCGGCTTGAGTCTATGGTGATTGATAAGGTGTTTCCACGAGACGACAAAGAGAGTGTGAATATTGAAAATATTCCTACACTGGTGACCGACCCCTTACGTAATTACCTCAATACATTACCGGGCTATAATAAAGAGAAAAAAGGAAAACAAGTATCGCAAGTGCTCGAACAACATGGTTTTATCACCATGCAGCTTGTGCGTAGTTTCTCGTCACTTGCAGATACGTATGGACATATTATTCGAACAAACTTAGCCGAGGTTGATTTTAAAGATGTTGTTTTGAATAGACGGATCTTAGTGGTATTACTTCCTGCACTTGAAAAATCTCCAGATGAATTGGCAAACCTTGGAAAGATTATTGTTGCCTCATTGAAAGCAATGATGGCTGCAGGGTTAGGTGATGAAGTTGAAGGAGATTATCGAGATGTGATTGAACGAAAACCAACGACTGCACCGACACCTTATCTTTGTATCTTGGATGAGTATGGTTACTATGCGGTACAAGGTTTTGCGGTTGTGCCAGCACAGGCGCGCTCTCTTGGTTTTTCGGCAATTTTTGCGGGTCAAGATTTACCTGCATTTCAGAAATCATCTAAAGAGGAAGCAGCATCCATTGGTGCAAACACCAACATTAAAATTTGTATGAAGCTTGAAGATCCGGCCGAAACTTGGGATTTCTTTACCAAAACGGCAGGTGAAGCGTATGTGACCAAGGTTGATTCTTTTCAAACAAAAGAAACCAGCGTCGCGAATACTTATATGGACACCAAGAGCTCTTCTTTTGAAAAACGTGCGCGTGTTGACCTTCTTGATTTAAAAGATCAAAGTGAAGGTGAGGCGCATATCTTTTTTAAATCCAAAATTGTGCGTGCACGTATGTTTTATGCAAATCCATCCCCCGTTGCACGACTTAAAATCAATCAGTTTTTAAAAGTAGAGCCGCCTCCAGATGCTTATATCACAAAGCTGAACATACAATTACAATCCTTCCAAAATATCATTGCATCAGATGACTTGAGCATGCATGTTAAAGAGAGTTCGGAAGAAATTGAGCTGATAACAGCATTGTTGCATGAGTCAAAAATAATAGACCCGATTGAGCGCTCTGTAGGTGCGTTGATTGCGTTTTATAAACGTAATCAACCAGAAGAAGTTATCGACATTGTACAAGAAATTGTCCAAGGGACGATCACGATTTTCAGTGAGCTGAATTATCCAAAACAACTGCCACGTATTCTATCGTCTGATATTGAGCGGTTTTCGCAGCCATTACTACAGATTAATGACGCACGCAATGATCTGATGCTGATTGAGCAATACTCTGGTGAGAAAGAAAAATTATCTGGAACCATTGCAAATGAAGTCATAAAAGACTTGCAAGCAGCAACGCATTATCCTCCTGAGCAACGAGAGCTTTTAGAGACGTCGTTAATTATAGATGCTGTGAGAACAATTTGCGATCGAATTCGTGAAGAGCGCGAGATAGCAAAACAAACGACCACAGCGTAGATAGGGTTAATGTTTTGTAAATTTTACTTTTAAGCTCTTGTATCGAAAGCGTTTGTGTGGTTCCATTTTACCATAGAGGTAAGGCCAGCGTCCGTGGGATGGTAAATTTGAAATCAAAGTTTATAAAAAGTCAGTGGATGATTGTTTTAGCGCTAGTTTTATTTTGTTTAGCGGGTTGCCAAAGGCAGGAAACCACTCATTTATCGGAGATGGACGACTCACGCCTGCCGACCAGTGTGGCGGGAGCAAGTGATTCTCAGATTGATTTTCTACAACGGCGTCTCCATAAAAAAAACATTAAGATTGTAAATATGGGAGATGAGTATCTGGTGAGTATTCCTGCGAGCATGATTTTTGCTGACGAGTCTCCTAAGATACAATGGAAGTCATATCAAGTATTAAACGAAGTTGCGTGTTATTTAAGGCAGTATCGAAAGGTTGGTGTACACGTGACGACGTATGTTAGTCCTTATGCATCTGAACGGCGACAGGTTGCATTATCTGTTGCGAGATCTCAGGCCGTTGCGAATTACTTGTGGTCACAGGGTATCGATGGCCGTTTGATTGTTGCTCATGGTCAAGGTAGTCAGAAGCCTGCTGTTGTTAAAAATCCACCGGATGATAACAGTCAAAATACAAGAATTGAAATTACCTTCAGGAGAGTAGAAGCGTAGGGTTATTGAGGATACTATGAGTCGTGAAAAATGGAAGTTAATTAAAAGCAAGAAAGGATTTTACATCCATACATATCGGCGGTTGGAGAGTATGCTGGTCGTTTTTCTTGTCTTAAATTTGGTTTTAGCGTTGTGTGTGATGAAGGTTTATTTTAACCGACCAGACAATCAATTTTATGCAACAAATGGAGTGGGTGCTCCCGAAGAGTTAACATCAATGAGTGAGGCAAATATGACATCAGTACCACTATTGCCTGACGACCCTGTTGATGATGGAGTAGACAAACTCATACCACAGTAAGGGAATTTTATGGCTGAAGATGGATTAGTTGCAGTAACGTTAAGAAATAATTTTTATCGGGATGGACAGAGAAAATTAATTCTCATCATCTTGATTTTAGGATTAGCGAATATAATTTTGGCCGCGATGTTGGTGTTTATTATTCGCCATCCTCCGCTACCAAAGTATTTTGCGACAAGCATTAATGGTCGAATTACACCTTTGTTTGCGCTGAACGAACCAAATCAATCCGACTCTGCGGTGCTGCAGTGGTCGAATCAAGCGGCAATAGCATCATTCACATACAATTTTGTCAATTATCGTTCAGAACTACAAGCGGCTTCTGGGTTTTTTACCGCAGATGGCTGGACTCAATTTTTGGGAGCACTACAGGACTCTAACAATTTGGACGCAGTGAAGGCCAAAAAACTTGTGGTGTCGGCGGTAGCAACGAGAGCACCGATTATTCTGCAAAAAGGTATGTTAAATGGTGTTTATGCTTGGCGTGTACAAATGCCTATTCTCGTCACGTACCAAAGTGCTAGTGAGTTTTCTCAACAAAGTAGTGTGGTGACGATGTTAATTACACGCATTTCAACACTGAATTCGCCTAGGGGGATTGGTATCGCTCAATTTGTTGTAGGACCTGCTGCAAGTGGAGCGAATGCGAATGGTTAGTTATCAATTTCTACGAAGAGTGGTATCGATTGCAGCACTGGGTTGGATATCTGTGAGTTATTCGGCCATTGGGAACACTGGATCGCAAGCGGCTGCACGTCCTGACTCAGCTGATCAAGCACTTGATCAATTGCGAATTCTGCAAAAGCGTCTAGGAGGGGCTTCTAATTTGAGCGGTGCCAGCGGTCCCCTTGTTAATTCGCCAGATCGTAATACCTCTGCATTGGAGTCTACCGTACCGCCTACAAAAAAAATTCTTGAAAAAACAAATGGACCGCAGTCATTACAACCATCAAAATCTGTACCGGAGGCGCTTAATCAAGCACAGCAGAGTATAGCCGATGATGACATTGTGAATCGAGCCGCATTTGAAGGTGTGGAGCAGCAATTGTTTCCACTTTCGCCGGAACAGTTTGTTGAGCTTAAGAAAACGTATAAGACACAACAGTTTGCAAAAGAGTCGCCTGTTGGAACACCACCTAAGCCAACAGCAACGTCACAGTTTGTTAATTTATCTCCGGGCTCGACACCGCCGGTGATACGATTATCTCAGGGATTTGTTTCCTCACTTGTTTTTCTAGACTCGACAGGCTCGCCATGGCCAATTAGTGCGTATGATTTGGGAGATCCCGATGCATTTAGCATCCAATGGGATAAGATCAGTAATACGTTGATGATTCAAGCAAAGAGCATGTATACCTATGGTAATCTTGCAGTGAGATTAAAGGATTTGAATACGCCTGTCATGTTGACGTTGATACCAGGCCAGAAAGCTGTTGATTATCGTGTTGATATGCGTGTACAAGGATATGGACCGAATGCAAAAAATTTACCGCTAGAAGAAGGATTACCACCGACAGCAAATGATGTTTTGCTCCATGTTTTAGATGGTGCACCACCAAATGGGAGTTCACGTTTAACGGTAAGTGGTGGAGATGCGCGTGCTTGGTTATTGAGAGATCGTATGTTTGTAAGGACAAACTTGACTATCTTATCACCTGGATGGTTAAGTAGTATGACGAGTGCAGATGGGATGCATGCCTATGAAATGCAAAAAACACCAGTGTTATTGGTTTCATGGCATGGAAAAGTAATGCAGCTTAAGGTTGAAGGGCTATAACATTATGGCAGGAAAAAAAGAGAACATTAAAGCACTATTTAAAAACTCAAAAACAAGAACGATTATCTTATTTACAGCGTTTGTATTGTTTTCAGTCGTTTTGTTCGGGACAGTGCGGTTTTTTATGGCATCTCGTGCGGTCACTGATGTTTCGACGGAAGCCAATTTAAAACGTTCTCCTAGTAATATCAAATCAATACCAGGCTCAACAAATCAGACGGCTCAGTATGCCGCTTTGCAACAAGAGCAAAATATAGAGCAAGCAAAAGCTGCAGAAAAAAGTGGCAGTAGTTCAATACCGACGATTATTCGTGCCCAAGCATTTGGTCAGGGTGTGGATATCATTGGTGCGCAAGTAGGCACGGGTGGTGTTGGTTTTGTGACGTTAGCCATGGAGAATCAAGTCGGTCCGCAACAAAGTGTATGGACGCAGGATTTAGAAAAAGATAATTGTAATCAAGTTACACTCAAGCGTGTTTTAGATGAGGGTGCTACGCTAAAAAGTATTCATCCTCCCTGTTCTTGCGCAGTGTTAAAAAATAATGGCTTTTCTTTAAAGGAGCTCGCAACAGCGTGCGCGTGCCCCGATTTAAAAATTGCGGGTTTTAGTGCTACGGATTTAAAAAATATTGGATATACTGCTGGAAAATTGAAGCAGTGTGGATACTCTGCATGTGAGGTACGCGGAGCAGGATTTAGTGCGCAAGAAATGAAAGACGGTGGTTATTCTGATGGTGAATTACAAGGTGCCGGGTTTAGCCAACAAGACATCGATCGTGCGGGTGGTATACCGAGTGGGATGACTGCAGACGATGTTAGAAAAGCAGGGTGCAGCGCTTCTGCGCTAGTTGATTTGAGAAAGCGAGGTGTTTCAGCGGCTGCAATTGTGCACATGAGTGGGTGTTCACTGCAACAATTGAAGGCCGCAGGATTTACTGCCACTGAGCTTAGAGCCGCGGGATTTACCGCAGCTGAGTTAAAAAATGCAGGGTTTACTGCCGATGAGCTGAGAGCTGCAGGATTTACGCCACGTGAGTTACTGAATGCGGGCTTTACAACGGATGATTTGAAGAAAGCGGGGTTTTCTCCAGATGAAATAGCAGCAGCATTGGCACAACTTCCTCCAGGTGTGACAGCCGATCAGTTGCGAAATGCTGGTTGTCAGGAAGCAACGCTTAGCCGTGAAGAGCAAGCGGGAATTTTTCCTGATGTTGCAAAAAGACTTTCAGGCTGTACGCAAGATGATATTAAAAAATCAGGTTGTGATATTTTAAATCTGAAAAAGTTGAGAGCTGCGGGTGTTACAGCGAAGAAAATTCATGAATTGAATCGTTGCTCTGCTGCACAACTAAAGGCCGCTGGGTTTACTGCGAATGAGCTTTTGGATGCGGGCTTTGACCCTAACGAACTCAAAACATTAGGCTTAATACCGATGGCATTGGCAGATATTAAAGCTGCTGGATGTGATTCTGATAAATTGAAAAAATTAAGAGAAGCAGGTGTTACGGCAAAGCAGATCCATGCGTTGAATGGTTGTAGTGCAGCACAATTAAAAGCAGCAGGATTTAGTGCAAACGAACTTTCGGATGCGGGTTTTTCGCCAGCAGAATTGTTAGCCGCAGGATTTACGCCAGACGATTTGATACGCGCCAATCTTATCCCCTCTACCGTGATAGCCGACGGTAGAACTGCGAATTGCAGTGTGGAATCGCTGAAGGCCGCGCGTGCTACAGGTGTGTCTGCTAAAATAATCAGAGAAACATTGGGTTGTAGTGCTGCGGCAATGAAGGCCGCAGGCTTCACTGCCGCTGAGTTAAAAGCGGCAGGCTTTAGTGCAGCACAGTTAAAATCAGCAGGCTTTAGTGCGGCTGAGTTAAAAGCGGCAGGCTTTAGTGCGGCTGAGTTAAAAGCGGCAGGCTTTAGTGCTGCGGAGTTAAAAGCGGCAGGCTTTAGTGCTGCGGAGTTAAAAGCGGCAGGCTTTAGTG
>JAHFRX010000034.1 GCA_023266075.1 Legionellaceae bacterium
AACGATATTCTGCATCCGCTAATCTATCCGCGGCAAGACGCGACTCCAGCTTGTCACCCAGCGCTAGCAATTTCTCTTTGGTCATGATATTTTGACCACGTTCACTGACATGATAGTGTTGTACGGGTGTCACAACAATCGAATCCACAGGACAAGACTCTTCACACAACCCGCAATTAATACATTTAAAAATATCAATATCATACCGTGTTGTATGGCGAGACCCATCCTCTCGAGGCTCCGACTCAATCGTAATTGCCAACGCTGGACACACCGCTTCACACAACTTGCACGCGATACAGCGCTCCTCACCATTGGGATAGCGTCTTAAGGCCAACAATCCTCGAAAACGTGGCGAAATTGGCGTTTGCTCCTCAGGAAATTGAACCGTAATTTTCTTTTTAAAAAAATATTTTCCAGTTAGCTTTAAACCTGAAAACAATTCCAGCAGTAAGAAACTGCGTACGTAATGCTGTATGTATCGATAAATTTTTATCATGCGCTTGCTCATTCGATTCATCAAAACCATGGTTTTACATGCGTAATCACCATTCCGGCCGTCACAATAATCCAAACAATCGTCACGGGAATCAGTACTTTCCAACCCAGACGCATCAATTGATCATACCGGTAACGAGGAAAAGTGGCTCTTATCCAGATATAAACAAATAAAAAGAAAGAGATCTTAGCAAGTAGCCATACCAATCCTGGAACAAAATAGAAAAAAGTGCTCAGTACAGGCACGCCCTCAAAAGGAGATAACCAACCACCTAAGAAAAGCAAAGAAAGTAAGGCTGAAATGAGGATCATACTCGCATATTCAGCTAAGAAAAAGAGCGCAAAACCTATTCCCGAGTACTCAACATGAAATCCTGCAACAATTTCAGATTCTCCTTCAGCTAAATCAAAAGGTGCACGATTTGTTTCTGCAATACCTGCAATCCAAAAAACCATAAACAACGGTAATAAAGGAACACACCACCAATGTAAGAGGCCACCCTGCTGTGATTGCACAATATCTGTAAGATTCATACTCCCGACAGCAAGCAATACACCGACCAACGCGAATCCCATCGCAATTTCATAAGAAATTGTTTGTGCGGCACTTCGAAGTGCTCCCATGATGGCATATTTTGAATTCGACGCCCAACCCGCAATTAATACGCCATAAACACCAATAGAGCTCATGGCAAATAAATACAACACGCCGGCATTAATATTCGCAAGTACCATGCCCTCTGAAAAAGGAATCGCGGCCCAAGCCGCTAAGGCAGGTGTTAGCGCAAATAGAGGTGCCACCACAAATAAATAAACATTTGAACGTGTGGGGAGAATGATTTCTTTGGTAATCAATTTAATCAAGTCGGCAATTGGCTGTAAAAGCCCTCTAAAGCCTACACGATTCGGTCCTATACGCACTTGAATATAACCAATGACTTTACGCTCGACATAAATTAAATATGCCACGGTCAATAACAGTGGAAGTACGATCACAAGAATCTTGATGACCATCCAAAGTAGTAGGCTAATGTCATGAAGCATAGCAGTACCTATTTAGCATTTAATCGAAATTGCAGCAAACGCATGACCTAAATCAATTGTCTCAGGCCAAGCATTTGCCACCCAAACTGCACCTTTCGCGATACGCTCATCACGTTGGAGCGGCAATGTTATCTCAATATCACCCTGAGATACAGTAGCAACATCACCCAATTTTAAAGCGCTCGCAGTAGCAGGATGTATTCTGATGCACACAGCATCCGCTGCGGCAGACGCTTGTAACGCACTTGCATGACGCACAATGGCATCAACACGATACAATGGCCATACACCGATTCTATCTAATACATCCAATCGTTTGAACAAAGACTCTGGGTAAAATAATGCTGCTGTTTTAGGAGAAGCCACCGTCAACTCATCTTTCAAAGCACCCAATACCGCCTCACTCGAATCAAAATCAAAGCCTGAAACATGAAAAAGATTACCCAAAACACGCAAGACTTTCCAAGCGGGTCTTGCTTCTCCAATAGGTGATACAACACCTCGAACTGTTTGCCAGGTCAAATCAACATTAATGTAAGTTCCCGATGTTTCTGCAAAAAGACCGATGGGTAAAATCACATCGGCATATTCTTGAATAGACTCATGCATAAAACCCGTTAAAGCGACAACAAATTCTGCAGCAAGCATCGCCTGTCTTGCTTGATGTGGATTTGAAAAATCACACGCAGGATCAACATTTAGTAAAAGATACGCTTTAGATTTCTTTTCTAACACTCGCTGTACATCTAAGCCGGATGTCTCAACGTCAACACCCCCCGCGGCACGGTGCGGCAGTGCACCTGCGACCCAAGCTCCGGCACTGTTCGCCCCACTCGTAAAATGTAGGCTACGTGCACCACTTAAACGAACTATCCACGCTAACAATGTACGTAATACCGCAGCTTCTGTGTGATTTTCAAATAATGCGCCAGTCACGATACAGGCATTTGGCTTTTTCAATGCTTTCGCCATTGCTTTAACCTCTGCATCTGGCTTTAATCCCGTCAACAACACCTTTAATTCCACTGGAATTTCATCTTTTTTGCTGATCAGCGCCAACACTAACGTCGCGAGCTGTGTTGAAAAATCACTTGGCGACACTAATTGATGACCTGCCAAGGTCACATGTAAATCATCTTGGACCGGGTTAATTGCGTAAATCGATGCACCATTTTTCTCGGCTTTTCGTACTCTCACTGCTGCAAGTGGTACTTCTCGTGATACCTGACAACCTATAATCAATATCGTATTTTGCTGCTCCAATGCAGCAAAAGTCAGCATACTCGTTGGCATCATCGATTGATACGCTTCATCTCGAAAATCAGTCTGTTGCAGGCGATGATCAATATTATTGACACCTATGCCACGCATCAATTTTTGTAACAAATAATACTCTTCTACCGTTTGAGACATTGAGGTAAGGGCCGCCACCTCACTCGCTCCATGCACTGCAAGTACTCGTGAAATCCCGTCTATCGCGTGCTGCAACGCTACTGGCCAGTCCACCGAGATCCATTGTCCATTTTTCTTAATCATTGGCGTTGTGGCACGTGCTTTACTATTCATACCCAGGTAACTAAATCGATCTCTGTCTGACAACCACGTTTCATTGATAGATTCACACTCCCTTGGCACGACACGCATCACGTGATTTCCACGCACATGAAGATGAATGTTTGAACCTAAGCAATCATGTGGTGCAACACTATCGTGCTGCGTCATTTCCCAAGGTCTTGCCGTAAAACGATACGGCTTGGAAGTCAATGCGCCAACTGGGCATAAATCAATAATATTCCCAGAAACTTCAGATTGCATGCTGTGTTCAACATATGTGCTAATCTGAACATACTCGCCACGACCAATACCACCCAGCTCAGGCAAGCCAGCAATCTCCTCACCAAATCGCACACAGCGCGTACAATGTATACAACGTGTCATTTCTGTTGCAATGAGCGGACCTAAATTATCATCATCCACAGCACGCTTTGTCTCCGTGTATGTCGAGCTTGAGTGACCATATCCCATCGAAACATCTTGTAGCTCGCACTCTCCTCCTTGATCACAGATAGGGCAGTCTAATGGATGATTAATCAATAGAAAATCCATCACAACTTGCTGTGAGCGAATAGCCGCTGGCGATTGTGTAAACACTTTCATTCCATCCGTAATAGGCGTCGCGCAGGCAGGCACAGTCTTACGTGAGCCTTCAAGTTCAACAAGACACATCCGACAATTTGCCGCAATAGACAATTTCTTATGATAACAAAAGCGCGGAATATGAATATTCGCCTCATCCGCAACTTCAATGATCATTTTACCGCTTTCGACGTCGAACTTTTTGCCGTTAATTTCAATGGTTGCCATTGTGTCTGACCTTTGAATGTTTATGCTTAATAAAATAGTCAAATTCTTCGTAAAAATGCTTTACAAAGCTTTGTACAGGCCAAGCTGCCGCCTCGCCAAATGCACAGATAGTGCGCCCTTCGATGTTATTCGCAACATTCACTAATTTCTCAACATCACCGGGCTCAGCATGCCCTGAGATAATTCGATGTAACAAACGGACCAACCAACCCGTGCCCTCACGACACGGCGTGCACTGTCCACAGGACTCTTCCATGTAAAATTCAGAAATACGATATAAGGCATCGACCATGCACGTTGTCTCATCCATAATGATAACAGCGCCAGAACCTAATCCTGAGCCTGCTTTTTGGATACTGTCATAATCCATATCCAGGGTCATCATCACGTCTCCTGGTAAGACAGGCATAGACGTGCCTCCTGGGATCACGGCTTTTAAACGTCGACCACCTAACATCCCCCCTGCAAGCTCAAGAAGTGTTTTAAACGGTGTGCCTAAAGGAATTTCGATATTGAGCGGTTTATTAACATGCCCACTCACACTAAAACACTTTGTACCACCATTATTAGGTTTACCAAGACCGAGGAACCAATCAGCACCTTTCTCTAAGATGACGGGCACCGAGGCAAATGTTTCCGTATTGTTAATCGTTGTGGGCTTACCATATAAGCCATGATTAGCAGGAAAAGGGGGTTTAAACCGTGGTATCCCTCTTTTTCCCTCAAGAGAATTCAACAGTGCCGTTTCTTCACCACAAATATAAGCACCAGCGCCTAAATGATTATATAAGTCAAAATCAATACCAGAATCTGCAATGTTTTTACCCAACAAACCTGTCGCATACGCTTCTTTGAGTGCATCTTCAACGCGCACATAAGGTTCCCAAAATTCGCCACGAATATAATTATACCCAACGGCCGCACCAATCACATATCCGGCAATCGCTATACCCTCAATCAATTGATGTGGGTTATAACGCAGAATATCTCTATCTTTACATGTACCAGGCTCACCTTCATCTGAATTACATACGACATATTTATCGACAGGAGCGTTTCGATTCATGAAGCTCCACTTTAATCCCGTAGGAAAGCCCGCTCCTCCTCGACCACGCAGTGCTGATTTTTTCAAAGCGTCAATAATCATTTCTGGTGGTGTTTTTTCTTTTAGAATTTTCCGCCAAGTGCTATAGCCACCTAACGCCTCATAAGTACTCAACGCCCACGGTGTCTCGAAATTGAGCGTTCGATAACACACTTGATTGATTTCAATCATGCTTTAACCCTTCTTACGGTTTTACTCATATTGCGCCAAAATCTCATCCAATTGTTCAGGAGAGAGATGCTCATGATATGTCTTATTAATCTGCATCATGGGTGCATTCACACAAGCCCCAAGACATTCTACACGCCGTAACGTGAAACGCCCATCGGTCGTTGTCTCTCCAAGTGAAATGCCCATTTTTTCTTCTAGTGCCTGCACAATCGCATCGGATTTTCTGAGTTTACAAGAGATATTCGTGCAAACATTTACCACATGTCGACCCACAGGTGCCTTCTCATACATCGTATAAAATGACGCCACTTGGTACACCGCAATAGGATGCATTTCCAGATAATCAGCAACAACGTTCATCAGCACCTCCGTCACATAACCATGCTCTTCTTGAACGACCATTAAGGCACGCATCACCGCAGATTGCTTTTCTGTGACTGGATATTTTGCAATCCAATGATCAATTTCAGCGATGCCTGCTGCTGAAACATATTGATGAATTAATTTTACTGAATCAGACATGTTTCGACCTTCTCTTCATCATTATCGGTCAATCTCACCGAATACAATATCCTGGCTTGCTAAAATAGCGACACCATCCGCAAGCATATGCCCACGCACCATTTCATCAAAACCGGCCAAATGTGCAAACCCTGGCGCACGAATTTTCATACGATACGGTTTGTTCGCACCGTCCGAGACAAGATAAATTCCAAACTCACCTTTAGGCGCTTCAACCGCTGAATATACCTCACCTTCAGGCAAACTAAATCCTTCTGTAAAGAGTTTAAAATGATGAATCAGTGCCTCCATATCATGCTTCATTTCAGCACGTTTTGGCGGTGTTACCTTATGACAATCAGACTTGATTGGACCAGGATGTTGACGCAACCACTCAATACATTGTCTGATAATACGATTTGATTGACGCATTTCTTCCACACGAACCAAATAGCGTGCATAGCAATCCCCTGATTTTCCTACCGGAATATCAAAATCAACGGTATCGTACGCTGCATAAGTTTGTTTTTTGCGCAAATCCCAAGCAATACCGGATGCTCGCAACATCGGACCAGTAAACCCCCACGTCAATGCTTGCTCAGGCGAAACCACACCGATATCTACGGTACGCTGCTTCCAGATACGATTATCTGTGAGTAACGTCTCATACTCATCCACACATCGCGGGAAACGCTCGGTAAAGGCCCACAGAAAATCTAACAAGCTGCCCTGACGATGTTCGTTCAGTTGATCAACTTCGCGCTCACTGTGCCAACGTGACATTTGATATTGCGGCATCGTATCTGGTAAATCGCGCGCAACGCCACCAGGTCGATAGTACGTCGCATGCATTCTAGCGCCCGAAACCGCCTCATAACAATCAAATAAATCTTCACGCTCTCTAAAACAATACAAAAAAACGGTCATCGCACCAATATCAATTGCGGTTGCTCCCAACCAAAGTAAATGATTCAAGATGCGTGTCACTTCGTCAAACATCGTACGAATATAGTTCGCGCGTACAGGAACTTCGATGTCGAGTAGCTGCTCTATCGCGCGGACATAAGCATGTTCATTACACATCATCGACACGTAATCCAGCCTGTCCATATACCCAATATTATGCAAATAAGGCTTGGTCTCGACTAATTTTTCAGTTGCGCGATGTAATAATCCGATATGTGGATCAGCCCGCACGATCGTCTCGCCTTCAAGCTCTAATACCAAGCGCAACACACCGTGCGCTGCAGGATGCTGTGGACCAAAATTCAGTGTGTACTGTTGTAATTCAATCATGGCACACCTCCTTTTTGTCCAGATAACGATTGTCCTCTCTCACCACACGTGGCACCGTTACGCGTGGCGTAATGTCGACAGGCTCGTAGATGACTTTTTGGTGCGCCGCATCATAACGCATCTCAACATAACCACTCAATGGAAAATCTTTGCGAAACGGGTGCCCAATAAAGCCATAATCCGTCAGGATACGACGCAAATCAGGATGTCCTTCAAACAAAATACCAAATAAATCATAAACTTCCCGCTCATACCAATTCGCACTTTTCCAAAGTGTATGTATGGAAGGGACAATCAAATGAGATTCATCAAGATTTGTTTTCACTCGGATACGATGGTTTTTCGTTGTCGACAGAAGGTGATATACGACTGAAAATCTCGGTCTTCTCGTCTCAGAAAGCTGCTCACCTATCGCAACAGCACGTGAAAATCCATGCTCCGTTGCCGTATCTGTTTCCCAATCGGATTGACCATAATGTAGATAATCCACGGCAGTCACATCGATGAGTTGATCGCACTGAAAAGTATTTTTATCTCTCAATGTGGATAAAATCGAAAGCAATGCACTTGACGCGCACGTCAGTGTGATTTCTTGATGTGCATGCACGATGGTACACGTACCACCAAATTGCGCCTCAAGCACTTCTACTAACTTTTCTTTTTTTGTCATGTCAGAACCCATTTATGCTTCGATCACTGCTCTTTTTTTAATTTTGTTTTGTAACTGAATAATGCCATATAGCAAAGCTTCTGCTGTTGGTGGACAACCAGGAACATAAATATCAACAGGCACGATCCGGTCACATCCCCGTACAACGGAATATGAGTAATGATAATACCCACCGCCATTCGCGCATGACCCCATTGAAATCACCCAGCGAGGTTCGGCCATTTGATCGTACACCTTGCGCAATGCAGGGGCCATTTTATTACACAGTGTACCTGCAACAATCATCACATCCGATTGACGAGGACTGGGGCGAAAAATAATGCCAAATCTATCAAGATCGTAACGAGATGCGCCCACATGCATCATTTCAACAGCGCAGCATGCAAGACCAAAAGACATCGGCCACATTGAGCCACTGCGCGCCCATCCCACAAGCTTTTCAACGGAGGTTGTCACAAACCCTTTTTCTTTAAATTCAGCGACTGACATTGTATATGCCCTGTATATTCATTTCTAAAAAATTATTCCCAATCCAGCGCACCACGCTTCCACTCGTAAACAAAACCGATCACAAGCAGGCTTAAAAAGACCATCATCGCACCAAAACCAAACCCACCTAGTTTGCGTAGTGCAAGCCCCCAGGGAAAGAAGAAAGCGGTCTCTAAATCAAAAATAATAAATAAAATAGCGACTAAGTAAAATCGTACATCAAACGGGATACGTGCATTTTCAAACTCAGGAAATCCACACTCATAAGGCGAGTTTTTCTCCGGATCCGGTTTATGTACTGAAAACAAAGAACCCGCGCCGATCATCGCCAAACCAAGTGCCAGACCCATCAAAATAAACACAAGTATAGGTAAATAATTGGTTAGCATAATTTCGCCTTCATCATGATTCCACAAAAAAATGGTACCGAAGGTCGGACTCGAACCGACACGGCTTGCGCCACCGCCCCCTCAAGACGGCGTGTCTACCAATTCCACCACTTCGGCAAATAATTAGAGCCTGTCTTCACAATCTAGCGACTGTAGAGACACGCTCTCATACACACTGCGTCACACTATTTTTTGGCGTCACTTTCTACAGGCATCGGGATATTAGATTCTATCTCTGCGGGTATCGTTAGCGCTGTTTGTGCTTTATATTGTTTCGTCACAAGTGCCGACAGTAGCAAACTTGTGACGAAAAAGCTCAACGCTAATCCACCCGTTAACTTAAATAAAAATCGCCCTGTGCCTTGACTACCAAATACGGTATTTGAAGCACCTGAACCAAAACCCGCACCAATATCTGCACCTTTTCCATGTTGAATTAATACTAATCCAATCAAAAAAATCGCAATGCACATATGCACAATCACTAACAGTTGGTACATTTCACAATTTCCAAAAACGACTCAGCCTGCAATGAGGCACCACCCACTAAACCACCGTCAATATTCGGCATGGAAAACAAGGCGCGTGCGTTTTTTTCATTCACACTGCCCCCATAAACAATAGACAACGCAAGCGCATCCTGAAGATTTACTCGTGCGACAAGATCACGAATAAAAACATGTACCTCTTCTGCGTGCTCTGGTGTTGCTGTTTTACCCGTACCAATCGCCCATACAGGCTCATAGGCAATGACACATCGCTTAAAATCAGTCTCGTTATTACTCAATACAGCACGAATCTGACGCTCTAAAACTTGTTCAGTGAGGCCTTTTTCTCGCTCTTCTAAAGTCTCGCCAACACAAAGAACCGGTATCATATCATGTTCTTTTACACGGTGGAATTTCTCAGCAACAAATTTTTCACTTTCATGAAAATACTGTCGGCGCTCAGAATGCCCAACCAATACATAGCGACAACCATAATCCATCAGCATCGATGCAGCATGCTCACCAGTATAAGCACCATGGTCTTCTGTAAACACATTTTGAGCACCCCAACTGATGGAAGAGCGAGATAGCAATGCTTGCACCAAAGGCATATAAATACTGGGCGGGAAAACCACCGACATGGCGTTTGTTTCTGGATAAGCCGTTCGCAAAGCCATGAGTAGCTCGGTAATTGAGGCTTTTGTCCCATTCATTTTCCAATTACCCATGATACATGTTGTTCTCATGCATTCACCTTTGCATTTTTATTCAAACTTTGCTGAATGCTTTGAATATCGTGCGACAACTGCTGTGCTTGTGCTTCAACCTCGCGCAATTTTTCCCCTTCAACCATCACACGAAGTACAGGCTCAGTACCCGACGGACGCAACACGACACGTCCTTTATCTGCCAAAGAACGCTCAAGCTTATCCACAGCATCAATGACACGCTGATCACTCACCAATTGCTTTGCGTTATCCGTTTTTAAATTAATCAATACTTGCGGTAAGAGCGACATCCCCTCACATAAAGCGCTGAGCGATTTCTCTTGCTTCACCATCATGGCCATGACTTGAAGTGCCGCGACAATGCCGTCTCCAGTCGTTGTTTTATCTAAACACACAATATGGCCAGAAGGCTCACCACCAATACGCCAATCGTGCTTTTTCAAAGCCTCCATCACATGACGATCACCCACACGTGTGCGAACAAAGGGAATGCTCATCGCTTTCAATGCTAACTCTAAACCATAATTGCTCATCTCAGTACCTACAATGCCGCCTTGCAAGACCCCTCGTTGATGTCTGTCTTTAGCGAGCATATAAAGCACACAATCACCACTAATAATCTGTCCTGCGGCATCTATCAAGACGATCCGATCGCCGTCACCGTCGAGTGCGACACCTAGATCGGCTTGATGCTCAACAACCTGTTGTTGCAATAGCTCGGGAGCCGTTGAACCCACACCGCGATTAATGTTAAATCCATCCGGTTTATTGCCGATTGCAATCACCTCAGCACCTAACTCGGCAAAAACATTGGGTGCAATGTGATACGTTGCGCCATGCGCACAATCCACAACAACTTTTAAACCTAATAACCGTGACAATGATGGAATCGTCGATTTACAAAATTCAATATACCGACCAGGAGCATCATTCACACGCAATGCCTTACCTAAAAGCGCAGAATCAACCGTGACAAGCTTTTTATCAAGCTCAGCTTCAATCGCTAATTCAATCGCATCATCCAGCTTTGTTCCATCAGCAGAAAAAAACTTGACGCCGTTATCTTCAAACAAATTGTGCGACGCACTGATCACAATCCCTGCTGTTGCACGTAAGGTTTGTGTCAAATACGCAATCGCCGGTGTTGGCATAGGTCCTAGTAATCGAACATCAGCACCCGCTGCAGATAACCCAGCCTCCAATGCTGACTCAAGCATATAGCCAGAAATACGCGTGTCTTTACCAATCAATACTTTCTGTCGCGCACCATTACGAAGCACACGTCCAACCGCCCAACCCAGTTTTAACATAAACTCAGGGTTAATGGTTGCAGAACCTACACGTCCCCGAATACCATCCGTGCCAAAATATTTCCGTTGCGTCATCCTACACCACTCCCTCTTCAATCGCATTTTCCACATGTGTCACTATGGTCAGTGCATCTTTCGTCGCTGCAATATCATGCGTACGAATGATATTTGCTCCCTGTAATGCTGCATAAACAGCAAGTCCTAGACTTCCCGGTAACCGCTCACTCACCGCTCGCTTTAGTACA